>CAZHQZ010000006.1:0-8599 GCA_964534675.1 uncultured Pseudomonadales bacterium
CCGAAGCATCAAACGCTTGAACGGCATAAGCAAAATTAAACTCTGCTTTTGCTTTGTCTGCCGCTGCCAGCATGTTGGGGTCTTCTGCTGTCGATCTCGTGCCAGCCGTGGCCAGCGGGATATACACCTGTCTGCCAGAGGCGCAGCCGTAATCACCCGCGTTGCGCACATCGTAGCTAATCAACTCTTGAGCTATGCGCGTGTTTTCTTGAATGCGCGACAGAGCCTGTTGCAAGGAATAGCTCTGTTTGCCGGACAAGAAAGCTTGAATCGCGCCCCAAGATAAGAAAATACCCAGCGCAATAGCAATCAACAACTCGACAATTGTCATCCCCGCTTGGCGACTTGGAAGATAGCTGCTTGCCTTCATTCTGTTTACCACGTCGATATCCTCCGCATTACATCTGGCTGGACAGTGAAACAGTTTCGTAATCACTGTCACCGGTGTTCTTAAACCGGTTGGTCCAACGCACAGCCACCGTGCAAACTTTGTTGCTGTCGCAATCCACAGAGCCCTCTCCATCAGGCAAGTTGCCGCTAACAGTGAGCAGCCATGTGTTCAAATCGTTATCTGCCAACTGCCCTGTGGAGTGGCTGCTAACAAATCCACCCGTCGCATAACCGCCCGTTGTCGCTACCGAACGGTTCATACGCATGCGATCCAACATGTCATACACCGCCACTGCGGCTTGTGATTGCTGAAAAGCCGACTGGTTGAATTGCAGTGCTTTCATTTGCAGGCCAGCCAAACCCAACAAACCTATCGACAAGACAAAAAAGGCGATGAGCACTTCCAGCATCGCAACGCCGCGCTGGCGTGTAGGAAGTTGATACTTGCTGTTTCGTTTCATCTCTCAATCCTCAGCAAGTTTTTTTCGTTATCGTGGCGCGACTCGTAATGCCGAACACAATTTCCTGATATTTGTAGCCACTGCTACAGGTGTCTGGCTTCACGTCCACGGTGACAGAAGCCTCTGCTAAACCGCGCGATGAGAAGCGTATCCAGTTATTACCGCTGGCTTGTGTTAGCTCCAAACTTTTGGCAACACCTTCCACCTGCAACACTTCATCCACATCGGGCGCAGCACCTGCGGTGACGGTGTTTTTTTCTGTGTACACAATCCAACCCAAACTCCAATCAGATCCACAAGTCAGACCATCCGCAGACGGACAGATAGACACCATACGACCGCGCTTCAAAGCCTCTGAGCGCGCATCCGAAACGGCTGTAATGAGTGAGTTTGCTTCGGTCAGCACGCGGTTATCGCGAATCGTGCTGTTAAACGACGGAGCTGCCAGCGAAATCAAAATCGCCAACATCGTTACCGTAACGAGCAGTTCAATCAGCGTAAAACCTTGCTCGGCATTCTTCACAACCCTTCTCCCGCTTTTACCTAGGGCTGAAGGTAGTGAATGTCTTAGGTCAATACCATAGGCAGTGGACGGGCGGCAAACAAACTAGCACAAGCGGTTTAACACTTTGATCCAGTTCACATTTTTAGCGCCAGTGTCGCTCCTTGTTAACGCAACTCCTTGGGCATGGAGAAATGAATGGTTTCTACCACTCCGTCCATTTCATTGGGCGGCTCCGCACCCAACTGCTGCAAGCGCTTCACCACGTCCAACACCAAGTTCTCTGGCGCAGAGGCCCCTGCTGTTACGCCTATTGCCTGTTTGCTGGAGAGCCAAGCGGGGTTGATGTCTGCCGCCGCATCAATCAAGTGGCTTTCAGCACCGATGCGGCTCGCCAGTTCACGCAGACGATTGGAGTTGGAGCTATTGGGTGAACCTACCACCAACACAAGATCACACTCCAGCGCCAACTGCTTGACGGCATCTTGCCGATTCTGGGTGGCATAGCAGATGTCATTTTTGCGTGGCCCTTGGATAGCAGGAAAGCGCGCACGCAACGCGTCTATCACTTTGGCGGTGTCATCCATCGACAAGGTGGTTTGTGTAACGAAAGCGAGTTTTTGCGGATCGCGCACTTGCAGCGCCGCTACGTCAGCTTCGTCCTCCACCAAATAAATAGCGCCACCTTGGCTGCCATCGTACTGCCCCATCGTGCCTTCCACTTCGGGATGGCCTTCGTGACCAATCAAGATGCAATCAACGCCTTCGCGCCCGTAGCGCAACACTTCCATATGCACTTTGGTTACCAAAGGACAGGTGGCATCAAAGACTTTTAACTCACGCCGCGCCGCTTCTTCTTGCACTTCACGCGAAACACCGTGCGCGCTGAAAATCACGATGCTGTTATCCGGCACATCACTCAGTTCATCCACAAACACTGCGCCGCGATTGCGTAAGCCGTCCACCACAAAACGGTTGTGTACCACTTCGTGCCGCACATAAATCGGCGCACCAAACACATCCAACGCACGACTGACAATTTCAATCGCACGATCAACACCAGCACAAAAACCGCGCGGGTTGGCCAATTTAATTTGCATTGCAACTCACCTCTGCTATTGGCTCGATGGCGACAATTTCTACCATGAAAACAATATCACGCCCCGCCAATGGATGATTGAAATCAATCTCCACCATGTCACCCATTAAGCGATGCACGATACCCGGTAGCTCGCCGCCTTCTGCTGCTCCAAATGACAGCACCAAACCTTCAGCCAGCTCAATATCTTTTGCAAAGCGATTGCGCGGAACACGCTTGAGGTTGTCATCGCGACGCACACCAAAAGCATCCGCAGCAGAAACCGTAAACTGTTTTTTGTCGCCCGATTTTAAGCCGAGCAAACAGGCATCGAATGCTGGCAGCAAATTGCCATCACCCGGCACACACTGTGCAGGCTGTTTGCCGAAACAAGAATCCACTATTTGCCCGTCAGACAAAGACAACGAAAAGAAAAACGTCACGCGCGTTTGCGTCGAAACAGCTTGTTCGCTCACGCCGACTTACCTTGTGCCTTGTTCAGAAAAAAACCATCCCACAACAACAATGCTGCGCCAGCACAAATCGCAGAATCCGCCACATTGAAGGCAGGCCAGTGATATGCACCGTAAAACGCATCTAAAAAATCAATCACAAAACCGTGCATAAGACGGTCACACAAATTACCAAACGCGCCGCCGATCAACAACGCCAGAGCCAATGACAGCAGCACACTGCCTTTAGGCAAACGCAACAACCACGCCACCAAACCCACGCCCACCACAGAAGCAATACCAGCAAACAGCCAGCGCTGCCAACCGGATTGATCTGCCAAAAAACTAAACGAAGCGCCGTAATTATGCGCCAGCGTGAGATTGAAGCCGCCGTTGCCAGCAGCAAAAACAGGCAACACTTCGCGATATTCAAAATGCGCGGTAATCAGTTGCTTAGTCCACTGATCCACCACAAACACGAACACAGACAGCAACAACCACACCGCATTTTTTGGATTAAAAATCACTATACACCTCAAGCAAAGCGACGCTGCTCACCAGCGCCGTTGACGTTTTCTACACAGCGACCACACAACTCTGGATCATCCTCGTGCGCACCCACATCTTCACGGTAGTGCCAACAGCGCACGCATTTACGATGCGGCGACGCAATGACTGCCACACGCAAGCCATCCAAATCTGTTGCCTCTCCGTCATCGGATAAAGGTTGAATATCTGCGCGCGAAGACAGCAAGACAAAACGCAATTCATCACCCAGTTTTTGCAATACCGATTGCCAACTATCTGCACAGTACAACGTCACTTCAGCCTGCAAAGAAGAACCAATGCCGCCGCTGGCACGCAAGGCCTCCAAGGCTTTGTTCACAACCTCTTTCACCGCCATGATTTGCTGCCATTCTGTATGTGAGAACGCGCTACTCTCTACAATTTTTGGCAGCACATACCATTCCGCAGTAAATACGGTATCACTGCGCGCACCTGGAATTTCTTTCCACAGCTCTTCAGCGGTAAAACTCAAAATCGGCACCAGCCAGCGCGTCATTGCTTCAATGATGTGGTGCAACGCTGTTTGACAGGAGCGGCGGCCGAGCGAGTTTTCTTGCATGGTGTACTGGCGGTCTTTGATGATGTCCAAATAGATACCACCCAAATCCACCGCGCAAAAGTTGTGCAGTTTTTGATAGATCAAATGAAATTGATAACCGTCATACGCGGCGATAATTTCTTTTTGCAGTTCAGCCGTGCGATTAACAATCCACGCATCCAACGCCAACAAGTTTCCTGCTGGCACTGTGTGCAATGCAGGATCAAAGCCCGCTAGGTTGGACAACAAAAAGCGCGCGGTGTTGCGAATGCGGCGATAAGAATCGGCAGTACGTTTCAGAATTTCATCAGAGACTGTCATTTCACCCGAAAAGTCTGTCGCCGCCACCCACAAACGCAAAATATCCGCACCGAGATCATTCACCACTTTTTGCGGCGATACCACATTGCCCAGCGATTTCGACATTTTTCTGCCATCGGCATCCACAGTAAAACCGTGCGTCAACACTTGGCGATACGGCGCTGTGCCATTCATCGCCAATGCTGCTTTCAAGGATGATTGAAACCAGCCGCGATGCTGATCGGAACCTTCCAAATACAAATCAGCGGGATAGCGCAAATTGGCGCGACGCTCTAACACCGCGAGATGCGTCACGCCCGAATCAAACCACACATCCAACGTGTCGGTGACTTTTTGATACTGCTCGGCTTCATCACCCAATAATTCTTTCGGATCGAGATCAAACCACGCATCCATACCTTCTTTTTCTACGCGCTGCGCGACTTGCTCAATCAATTCCTGTGTGCGCGGATGCGGCTGTTGCGTGTCGCGATGAATAAACAACGCAATTGGCACACCCCAAGTACGCTGGCGTGAAATACACCAATCAGGGCTCTGTTGCAGCATCGCTTCAATGCGCGCCTGCCCCCAAGCTGGAAACCACTGCACGCCTTTTACTGCATTCAGCGCGGCATCTTGCAGGCCTTTTTCCGTCATGCTGATGAACCACTGCGGCGTAGCGCGGAAAATCAGCGGCGTTTTGGTACGCCAGCAGTGCGGAAAGCTGTGCGTGAATTGTTTCGCTAAAATCAACGCGCCTTTTTCTTGCAACAAATCAACGACTTTTTGATCGACTTTATACACATGATCGCCAGCAAAAATTTCTGTGCTCGCGCGATACACGCCATGCTCGTCCACTAAATTGAGCGTGCCGATGCCATATTTTTGCCCCACCACAAAGTCATCTGCACCGTGATCAGGCGCGGTGTGTACAGCACCCGTACCGGCATCCAACGTAACATGCTCACCCACCAACACCGGCACTTGTTTGGTATAAAAAGGATGCTGCAATAACAAATTTTCTAACGCTGCGCCTTTTGTACTACCAACGATTTGAAATTCTTTTGCGCCGTAGCGCTGCATCGCATCTTCTACACGCGATTGCGCAATCAATAAACGCTCTGCACCTGCGCCGAGATCCACTTGCACCAACGCGTAATCTATATCCGCACCGAGACTTACCGCTTGGTTGGCAGGCAACGTCCACGGCGTGGTGGTCCAAATCACCACAGAAATTTTTCCTTCGCCTTGTGCATCATTCATTGCAGCAAGGCATTTTGTTTGATCGACAAACGCAAAGCGCACATCCAGCGCCGTAGATGTTTTTTCTTGATATTCGACTTCTGCTTCAGCCAATGCCGACGCACCGACCACACTCCAATACACCGGCTTGAAGCCGCGTACCAAGTGGCCATTGGCGGCAATGCGGCCGAGTGCGCGAATGATGTCCGCTTCAAATTGCGGTGCCATCGTTAAATACGGGTTATCCCACTCGCCCAATACACCGAGGCGCACAAAATCTTGTTTTTGTCCGTTTACTTGCGTTTGCGCGTACTCACGGCATTTTGCGCGAAAGGCTTTGTGATCCAGCTTATCGCCCGCCTTTCCAAATTTCTTCTCGACATTGTGTTCAATGGGCAGGCCGTGACAATCCCAGCCCGGCACATAGGGCGCATCCAAACCTGACAAAGTTTTGGATTTTACGATGATGTCTTTCAGAATTTTATTGACCGAGTGGCCGATGTGAATATCCCCATTCGCATACGGCGGGCCATCGTGCAGAATAAATTGCTCACGACCTGCGCGGGCTGCGCGAATTTTTTCGTACAACTTGTCCTGCTTCCACTGCTTAAGCATCTGCGGCTCGCGCTGTGCCAAATTCGCCTTCATCGCAAACCCTGTTTGCGGGAGATTCAGCGTGTGCTTGTAATCTTTTTTCTGCTCAGTCATTCGTCTATTCCAAAAACTTCAACTATTCATTTCAAAAAACTGTTTGGCTTGTGCAATATCGCTATAAATTTGTTCTTTCAGCGCATCAAACGAAGGAAATTTCTTTTCTTCGCGCAATTTTTTACAAAAAATCACTTCTACTTCGCGGCGGTACAAATCACCAGAAAAATCCAACACATACACTTCCAAGATAGGGCGTATCTCGTCGCCCACTGTGGGGCGCACGCCGACATTTGCCACGCCCGGCATCCAGTTTTCACCGTCTGCCAAACACATACGCACCGCAAACACGCCATTCAGTGGCGAGCGATAGCGACGCAGCCGCACATTAGCCGTCGGCACGCCGATGGTGCGGCCCAACTGCCTGCCGTACTCCACGCGACCGCGCACGGTGTAAGGATGCCCCAACAAACACTCCGCTTCCGCAAAGTGTTCCGTTTCTAATGCGTGGCGAATGCGTGTACTGCTGATGCGCTCGCCGCCCTCTTCCACGGTACAAGTGTCATACACCGAAAACCCGTGCTGTTTTCCTGCTTGCTGCAATAAAGCAAAATCACCTGTGCGATCACAACCAAAACGAAAATCGTCACCTACCACTAAACTTTTGATGCCTAAACCTGCCACCAATATCTGCTCGATAAATGCTTGCGCCGTGAGTTGGCGCAGCGCTTGATTGAACTGCAAGCAGATCACGCGATCGACACCACACGCGGCCAGCGCGCGCACTTTTTCACGCATCGGCGTTAAACGCGCCGGCGCTTTTTCACCGGAAAAAAATTCGTAAGGCTGCGGCTCAAAAATCATCACCACCGAGGGCAGAGACAACGCTTTTGCCTGCATTAACAACTGGTCGATGATGGCGCGATGCCCGCGATGCACGCCGTCAAACGAGCCTATCGTCGCCACGCAGCCGCGATGCTGCGGGCGCAGGTTGTGTAAGCCTCGAATTAGCGTAAAGGGCATGGGCAAAATCGCTGGTGTCCGGTGCAGAACGGCAGTGTCTGCGCAGCCCCGTATTATCCCTATTTATGGGAACGCATCAAAATCGCCTACAATGACAGGCAGTGCATTGCGCCTCACCGTTGTCCTCTCGGCGCCCCCTTGGTAAACCCTTATGAACACGTCTCCTGTCATCGCCAGCAGCGGCAATAGCGCTGGTCTTACTACATCGGAATTGGATGCCCTGAACACCGCTTACGCGCCGCTGAGCCCAGCCGAGCGCCTGCTGCGCCTGTATTCTGACTTTCTGCCAGAAAAAATCTTGGTGACCTCTTCGTTTGCAGCCACTTCTGCCTACTTTCTGCACATGATTTCGCAAGTGCGCCCGCAGCAAATCGTTCACTTTATCGACACTGGCTACCACTTTCCTGAAACGCTGGCCTACCGCGACCTAATGGCAGAAAAACTGCACCTAAATGTGCTCAGCCTGCACCCCGATGAATACCAGCACAATTACAGCCAGCAAGAAAAACTGTACGAAACCGACCCCGACTTTTGCTGCTCAATCAACAAAGTGATGCCGCTAGATAACATCAAGGGCAATTACGATGTGTGGATTTCCAGCTTGATGGGTTGGCAGACAGACTTTCGCGCCGATTTGCACATCTTTGAAGAGAGCCACAACATCATCAAATTCAATCCGCTGATTGATTTGACGCGCGAAGCACTGGACACCTACATCGCCGAGCACCAACTGCCTGTGCATCCACTGGTGGCACAGGGCTACTCGTCTATCGGCTGTTCACACTGCACGCAGCCGGGCGAAGGCAGAAAAGGTCGCTGGGCGGGCAAGGCCAAAACCGAGTGCGGCTTGCATTTGTAAACCTCAGCCCACCAACTCCCCGCGCATAGAATTCACCAGCGATTCCTGAATCAGCACATCCACAAATTGACCAATCAAATTGGTGTCGGTTGAGCTGAAGTTCACCACGCGATTATTTTCTGTGCGGCCTTGCAACTGCCCCGGATTTTTCTTGGAAAAGCCGCTGACGAGGACGCGCTGCGTGCTGCCGACCATCTGCCTGCCTATCATTTGCGCGTTGTTAAAAATGCGCTGCTGCAAAATCGCCAAACGCTCTTTTTTAACCGCTTCCGGTGTGTCATCCGCCAAATTGGCGGCCGGTGTGCCGGGGCGCGCGCTGTAAACAAAACTGAACGAGGTATCGAAGCCTACGTCATCAATCAATTTCATCGTTCTTGCAAAATCGTCTTCGGTTTCGCCTGGGAAACCGACAATAAAATCGGACGAGATACTGATGTCGGGGCGAATTTGGCGCAGACGGCGAATTTTGGATTTGTATTCCAGTGCGGTGTGACCGCGTTTCATCGCCGCCAAAATGCGATCGGAACCGTGCTGTACTG
>CAZHQZ010000006.1:8699-15960 GCA_964534675.1 uncultured Pseudomonadales bacterium
GCGGTGTGACCGCGTTTCATCGCCGCCAAAATGCGATCGGAACCGTGCTGTACTGGCAAGTGCAAATGGCTCACCAATTCTGGAATTTCTGCGTACACGTCGATCAAACTGTCGGTGAATTCAACAGGGTGCGAAGTGGTGTAGCGAATGCGGTCGATGCCATCGATTGCCGCTACGCACAGCAGCATGTCAGCAAAATCGGCCGCGCTGCCGTCCGGTTTTTCACCGCGCCACGCGTTGACGTTCTGCCCCAACAAATTTACCTCGCGCACGCCCTGTGCGGCGAGGTGGGCAATTTCCACCAACACATCCGTCAGCGGCCTGCTCACTTCTTCGCCGCGCGTGTAAGGCACGACACAAAATGTGCAGTATTTATTGCAGCCTTCCATGATGGACACAAACGCAGAAACGCCGTCTGCTTCCGGCAATGGCAAGCGATCAAACTTTTCAATTTCAGGAAAACTAATATCGACAACGGTGGTTTTACTGTCGGCATGCGAACGGCGTTGGTCGATCATTTCCGGCAAGCGATGCAGTGTCTGCGGACCAAAAACCAAATCCACAAACGGTGCGCGCTTGGCAATGCCCTCTCCTTCTTGGCTCGCCACACAACCGCCGACACCGATAATCAATTCCGGCCGATCTTTTTTCAGATTTTTCCAGCGCCCCAGTTGGTGAAACACTTTCTCTTGCGCTTTTTCACGAATGGAGCAGGTGTTGAGCAGAATGACATCGGCTTCGGCTGGATCATCGGTCAATTGCAAGTCGTGGCTGTCGGACAACAACTGCCCCATGCGACTGGAGTCGTACTCGTTCATCTGACAGCCGTGGGTTTCAATATACAGTTTGCTCATAAACAACTCGCGCGTAAAAACGGGGCGATACGCTAGGTTTGAAGGGGTGGGGCATTATACAGATACCCCTGCTCTGGTATCCTGTCGCACCCTCCGCAAGACCCTCGGCAAGCAGCATGGCCAAGCAAGCACTCTACAAAATCGTCTTCGTCAATCAGAGCCAAGTGTTCGAGCTGTACGCGCGCCAGATCTTCCAGAGCGACCTGTACGGCTTCATTGAAATCGAGGATTACGTCTTCGGCGAAAAGTCCGCGATGATCGTCGATCCGGCGGAGGAAAAGCTGAAAAACGAGTTCAACGGTGTGAAACGCAGCTTCATCCCCCTGCACGCCATTGTGCGTATCGACGAGGTGGAGAAAGAAGGCCCTGTGCGCATGACCGAAGTAAAGCCCGGCTCGAATGTCACCCATTTCCCCTTCACGCCGCGCCCGCTGCCCGGCTTGATGCCTGACCCCGACGAGTAAGTAAGGAGTTCACCATCAAACGGATTTTTTCTCAGCGCACCTCGGCTCTCTCGCGCTACCTCGTGCCCGCGAGCCTCGCGCTGCTCTTGCTCGGCATAGGCTACTGGCGGCCTGCAATACTGGACAGCAGCAAGGCGCTGCTGTCTGATAACGTGGCGCGCCCGCTGTACTGGTTGACAGCCTTTCCCTCGCAGGCCTTCCAATGGTTTGACGAAACCTTCAGCAGCCGCATGCAACTGGAGGAGCGCAACCGCGCACTGGAGCACGAGAACCTTATTTTGCAGCGCAATGTGCTGCGCATGGCAGGTCTGCAAGCCGACAACGCACGTCTGAAAGAGCTGCTCAACTCCACCGAGATTTTGGATGATTCGGTGTTGGTGTCTGAAGTACTCGGCATCTCACCCGACCCGCGCCGCATGGAAATGGTGGTGAACCGCGGCAAGGTAGACGGCGTGTTTGAAGGGCAGCCGGTGCTGGATGCCCACGGCCTCGTCGGCATCGTCACTGAGTTCTCCGAACACACCGCGCGCGTGCTGCTGATTACCGACACCAGCAACGCCGTGCCGGTGCAGGTCAACCGCAATGGTGTGCGCGGCATCGCTGAGGGCAGTGGACGACTGGACGAGCTGTACATTCGCAATTTAGTGCCGACCACCGACATCAAACAGGGCGATTTAATTGTCAGCTCCGGCTTGGGCGGTCGCTATCCACCGGCCTACCCCGTGGGTGAAGTCACGCGCATTGAATACGACGGCGCGGATTCCTTTCTGCGCGTGGTCGTCAAACCTTCCGCGCAACTGGATCGCGCGCAGCAGTTGCTGCTGATTTTCCGGCCGGAGGCAAAATTGCCGCTGCCCGCTGCAACACACCCCGCCGCTGAGACAGCGCCCCATGCTGCTCAACCCTGATCGCTATTGGTGGCTGATCCCCACCAGTTTTATCTTCGCTTTCCTGTGGCAATTTTGGCCACTGCCGCTCACGATCCGGCAATTTACGCCGGATGCGATCATCGCTGTCACGGTGTACTGGACCATGCAACGCCCACCGCGCATGGGCGGCGGCTGGGCGTTGGTGATGGGGCTGCTGCGCGATGGCATTGCCGGCACGCCGCTGGGCATGCACGCGCTGGCGCTGGTGTTGGTGGCTTTTCTGGTGCAAGCGCTAGACGAACGCCTGCGCACCGCCGCGATTTGGCAGCAAACGCTTGCCGTCGGCCTGCTATGCATCGTCTACCAACTGATCGGCAAGGGACTGTGGCTGCTGCTGTACCCATCCAGCACCTCTCTGCTGCTGCCCGCCACCGCCATCGCCACAGGTTCGTGCTGGCCTGCCTGCTTTCTCGTGCTCAACCTGCTGGAGCACGGCTACTCGCGCCGCCCGCACCGCTCGTGAGGTATCTCTGCCACCTGACAACAAGGGCGGCTATAGTGCTGCCAACTTCACACTGATACTTTTCTATGAGCGAAGAAATTCTAATCAATGTTGCACCAATGGAAACGCGCGTTGCCGTGGTGGATAACGGCGTGCTGCAAGAGGTGTATATCGAGCGCGCCGAAAAGCGCGGGCTGGTGGGCAACATCTACAAAGGCAAAGTGGTGCGCGTCATGCCCGGTATGCAAGCCGCTTTTGTGGATATTGGTTTAGAGCGCGCCGCATTTATTCACGCCGCCGACATTGTGACGCTAGACGAAAACGGCATGGAACACCGCAAATTAACCGTGCCAGATATTCGCACCTTGGTACACGATGGCAAAAATTTAATCGTGCAAGTCATCAAAGAACCCATCGGCACCAAGGGCGCAAGACTCACCACACACCTCTCCGTTTCTTCGCGTTTTTTGGTGTACATGCCTTACACCAACCACATCGGTATCTCACAAAAAATTGAAAGCGAAACCGAACGCGAGCGCTTGCTCAGCATCGTGGAATCTTGTTTGCCCACCAATGACCGCGAGCACGCGGGTGGCTTTATTGTGCGCACCGTGGCAGAAAATGCTTTAGCGGAAGAAATCCAAACCGACGCACTGTTTTTGCAAAAACTGTGGGGCGATTTAAAACCCGAACTGGGATCTTTTTCCGTACCCAATGTCATCTACAACGACCTGCCGCTGTTTCTGCGCACCATGCGCGATGCGGTGAAACCCGGCGTGGAAAAAGTGCGCATTGATTCGCGTGAAGAATATGAACGCCTACTGCGTTTCGCTTCGGATTATGAGCCTGGCACGCGCAATATGATCGAGCACTATGACGGCGAGCGCCCGATTTTTGATCTCTACAGCGTGGAAGAAGAAATCCAAAAAGCGCTGGAGCGGCGTGTCAATTTGAAATCTGGCGGCTATTTAATTATCGATCAAACCGAAGCTATGACAACGATTGATGTCAACACCGGCGCGTTTATCGGTCACACCAATCAAGAAGAAACGCTGTTCAAAACCAATTTGGAAGCCGCCACTGCGTTGGCACGTCAACTGCGTCTGCGCAATTTGGGCGGCATCATCATCGTCGATTTCATCGATATGCAAGACCCAGAGCATCAACGCCAAGTGGTGCGCGCACTGGAAAAAGCCATTGAAAAAGATCCGGCCAAAATTGCCGTCACCGGTATTTCCGAACTGGGCTTGGTGCAAATGACGCGCAAACGCACGCGCGAAAGTTTGAGCCGCACGCTGTGCGAAAGCTGTCCTGTGTGCCAAGGGCGCGGCATTTTGAAATCAGCCGAATCCGTTTGCTATGAAATCATGCGCGAAATTTTGCGCAGCGCGCGCACTTACGACAGCAAACAACTGTTAGTGCTCGCCTCGCAAGAAGTGATAGACCGCCTGCTGGATGAAGATTCCGCCAGCATGGCCGACATTGAAGACCTCACACAAAAATCGATTCGCTTTCGCGTAGAAGGCGTATACAACCGAGAACAATATGACATTGTCCCTATGTAAATTGTTCCGCTGTAACTCGGGTTGAACATCTGTGGCCAAGCGCATTGCACTGCAACTGATTAACCTGCTGTGGTACGGCACGGCGGCTGTCATTGTGCTCATGGCGATGTTGCTGGCCATTGGCCGCGAAGTGCTGCCGCGCGTCGATTTAGCCAACGATGAATTTCTGCGCTATATCAACGATCATACCGGCGCGCGCATTCAAGCCGAACAACTGCAAGTGCGCTGGACTTCCATCTACCCGGAATTAAGCGCCAAACAATTTGTGATTGATACCGCCGACGCACATGTGCAATTAGACGGCGTTTTTTTTACAGTCAATCTTTTTCAAAGTCTGTGGCGGCGCACGCCAGTGATTGATCGCATGCAACTGTCTCGTGCCGACATTCGCTACACACTGCCGGAAGATACCGCGACTAGCTCACCTGATTTAGATCGCGACTGGCGCTTCGTCAATCGCTTGTTCAACAACGACACACAAATTAAAAACATCACCATCACTTTACAGCGCGGCACTTGGCAGAAAACCGTAGAACTGGATGACCTGCGCGTAGAACAAGGTTTCACCAGCAAAAAGTTTTTTCTAAAAATACTGGGCAGCAACGCGCAAAGCATTTCAGCGATAGGCAAGTTTTCTGGCGACTCTCTGCGTGACAGCAGAGGCATGCTCTACATAAAAACCGACAATCTAGCACTGCACGATTGGGCGCCTGAGCTAGCACAAAACAGCCAAATTAGCGGCGAAGCGTGGATTCAATGGCACGGTTTGCGCCGCGCGGATTTCACCACACATGTCAAATTAACCACGCCACCCAAGCAGCCAACAGACAAGCACATGCTTCTGCCCGCCACCCTTGAGAGCAGCGTGAGCGGCCAGTGGGAAAAAGATCGCGACAGCCATGCAGACATACACAGCCTCACCATCAACAACACGTCTTTTTTAAACGATTTGCGTTTTTCTTTTAACACCGCCACACCGCAACAATGGCGTATCGCCACACCCGTATTGCCTTTAGAGAGCACGCGAAAATTATTGCCTTTTTTACCTGAGGGCGAACTCAAAAAATTATTTTCTTCGCTCAATTTGCAAGGCAATTTGCGCAATTTCAACCTCGCTTGGGATAACAGCAAGCCACTGATTGATCGCATGCAACTGCAAGCCAATGCCGACAATATCAACAGCGGACATTGGGAAGGCGTGCCGGCATTTACGGGTGTCAGCGGCTATGTGCAGAGCGGCATCGGTTACGGCTTTATTGATCTGAACAGCAATAACGGCTTTTCCATGCACTACCCTGAGGTGTATCACCAGCCAATTGTTTTTCAGCGCGCCGCCGGACGCGTGCAATGGCAGTGGCAGCCCGAACAAAAAACTGTGTTAGTGGGCAGTGATTACGCCAGTTTATCCGGCGAGCCGGGGGAAGCACGCGGCAGTTTTTGGCTGCATTTACCGTTACACGGTGCTGATTTTCACAGCGAGCTGTATCTTTCCATTGGCCTGCGCCGCAGTGCAGCGCAATACCGCAATATGTTTATTCCTTACATTTTGCCGCACGATTTATTGGCATGGCTGGATACCAGTATTGGCGACGCCGATTTACCGGATGCCGGTTTTTTATATCGCGGCGGGCTCACCGGCGCAGAAGCCAAAGAAAGCGCCATTCAGTTTTACGGCAATATTCGCAACGGTGATTTAACGTTCCACCCCGAATGGCCTCCACTCAAAAATATTGATGCGCATTTGTTGGTAGACAACCACAACGCCGATATACGCGCCACGCGCGCCACGCTGTACAACACACAAATTAATGCCGCGCATATTGCGGTGCTGGAGCAACATCCGGGCATCACCATTAATATCAACGGTCGCGCCAGCGGTTCGCCCGATGATGGCTTGCGTTTGCTGCGTGAATCGCCGTTACATCATGCCATCGGCAACGGCATGGACGCGTGGAAAATGCCGCAAGGCACACTCAATACCGCGCTGCAATTACAAATTCCTTTGTCTGGCGCGCCGCTAGCACAAACTGAAAACGTACAACTGGCTTTAAACAACGCGCAATTAGATATGCAAGATTTGCGTTTGCCGTTTCGCCAAGTGAACAGCCAACTGAGTTACGACAGCGACAACGGCTTGCAAGCACCCGCCATCACCGCATCTTTATTTAACAAACCTGTCACGGCAAAAATTGACAGCAAAAAATCCGCGCAAGGCTCCACCATTCACATCACTGCCAACAGCAGCGCCAATATCAGCGACATCGCCACTTGGTCACAAATTTCACTGCTCAACATGCTGTCAGGCTCTGTCAATTACAGCGTACATTTGCAACTAGAACCTGCGAATACAAGCACTCCCAACCGCATTGGTCAGTTACAAGTCAGCAGCACGCTAGATGCTGTTGATGCGCCGCTACCTGCACCGTTCGCAAAAAAACGCGGCACAAAAACACCGTTCAATCTGAATGTGGATTTGCTGCGCAACAGCCAACAAACCTATCGCTTCAATTACAACCAGCAAATTTTTGGCACACTCGATGCGCGCAATGGCGCACTGGCGAGTGGCGATATTCAACTTTTAGGCAGCACACCAAAAACCACAGACCAAACCACTACTGAAAACACTGGCAGTTTATTGATTCACGGCAACCTGCCCACGGCGGATATTCAACAGTGGGTTGATATGATTGTGCGCTACAACAAAATCCCCAGCAGCAGTAACAGCAATAATCGCAAAACCCCTCTTTTCCCTTCTGTTGCCATCCACGCACAAAATGCCACGTGGAAAGATTTTGCTTTTTCTGCGTTGGCCATCAACGCCAACCACGCCGATGACGCATGGAACCTATCCTTCAACACACAGCAAGCCCAAGGCAAAGTGCTGTTTTATGACACAGGAAAAACGCCAGAGGTTATCGTTGACACACTCAGCATCCACCGCAACAACACCAACAATACCAACAACGCTGCGCCACAAAAAACAAACGCGCCGCTGGATTTTTCTGCC
>CAZHQZ010000006.1:16060-17627 GCA_964534675.1 uncultured Pseudomonadales bacterium
GGCATTGATCCTTTCATCATCGGCAAACGCGTCTCCCTGTTTGCCGATCTCACTTGGCCTGGCACACCGCAAGACATCAGCTTGCACAACATCGCGGGCAGCGTTTATACCGAAGGCAAAGACGGAAAATATCTGCAAGCGCAACCCAATATGGCGATGCATGCGCTGAGCGTCATCAACATCACCACTTGGCTGCGCCGTCTGCAATTGGATTTTTCAGATTTGAGCAATAACGGCATCAGCTTTGATGAATACAAAGGCAAATTATTATTCGGCAAAGGCATGATGCAATTCGTCGAGCCGTTGGAAATCGACAGCCCTTCCAGCGCATTCAAATTAAGCGGCAAAGCTCTATTAGATAACGACACGCTAGATTTGCGTTTAATTGCCACGCTGCCTGTGGGCAACAATGCCACATGGGTGGCGGCCATTGCCGGCGGCTTGCCAGCGGCGGCAGGAGTTTACGTCGCCAGCAAAATCTTTGATAAACAAATCAGCAAACTCAGCAGCTTGAGTTACCGCATTACAGGGTCGATGAATGACCCTGACATCAGTTTCGAACGCATTGCGCCGCCAGAAGAAAAAAATAGCGAAAAACAAAAACCGTCTACGATGAATGGCGCGACAAAATTGTTTTGACGATGGACGTAGTTGAACACTGATCGACAAACGACAACACCGCCACTTCGCCGCCGTAGGCTTGCACAATCGGCGCGCCAACCACTTGCTCCGGCGTGTAATCACCGCCTTTCACCAACACATCCGGTTTTAATAATTGCAGCAAACGCTCCGGCGTGTCGTCTTCAAACACCACCACCCAATCCACGGCCTCTAAACCCGCCAGCACCGCCATGCGACTCTCAGCAGATTGAATCGGTCTGCCTTCGCCTTTCAAGCGTTTAACAGAAGCATCGGCATTCACCGCCACCACCAAACGCTGACCAAGTTTTTTCGCATCTTCTAAATAGGTGACATGCCCTGGATGCAATAAATCAAAACAGCCGTTGGTGAATACAATTTTTTCACCGTTATTGCGCGCATCTTCCATTGCCACCAACAATTGTTCTTCCGTCATCACACCGCGACCCACACCGTGCGCTTGACGCAGAGCTTGGCGCAGTTCGGGACCGCTGATGGTGGCTGTGCCCAATTTGCCCACCACAATGCCCGCAGCAATATTCGCCAGCGCCACTGCTTGCGGCAGCGCAATCCCTGCCGCTAATGCAGCGGCTAAAGTGGCAATCACCGTGTCGCCTGCGCCGGTGACATCAAACACCTCGCGCGCTTGCGCCGGCAAATGCAGCGGATGTTGCTGCTCGCTGCGCTGTAACAACGTCATGCCGTGTTCGCCGCGCGTGACCAGCAGCGCTTGCAAATCCAGTGATTCAATCAGCGCCATGCCTTTTTGCACTAGCGTCTGCTCGTCTCTGCATGCACCCACCACCGCTTCAAATTCATGCAAATTTGGTGTGAGTAAAGTTGCACCGCGATAGCGCGAAAAATCCGTGCCTTTGGGATCCACCAACACTATTTTCTGTGCCGCTTTTGCCGCAGCAATCATCGACTG
>CAZHQZ010000006.1:17727-21999 GCA_964534675.1 uncultured Pseudomonadales bacterium
GGCGCCTCTGGCGAAATGCGCGCTGTCGCGCCGTGCCAGTAGCGATCCAACATCACATCACCCACCACCAACACCTGTGCGCCACTGAACTGTGGTTGTGCCATTTGCTGTTTGTCACTCAACATTTTTTATTTCCACAAAACAAATAATCTTCAAAAAAAAATAGTTACATGTAGAGCATTACCATTTCATACACCACGGCCGGCCTGTCTTGCCCGACGATATGAATGGCGCCCGCTAAGGTCATCTGCGTTCCCTTTGGGCCACCTTCTACGCTGGCTACGCGCATGTGTTGATGAATTGTTGCGCCGGCTGGCACATTGCCGGTAAAACGCACTTTATTCACACCGTAATTCACGGCATTGCGATAGCCGCTAATTTCATAAGAAGGTGGAATGCGCATTTGCGCCATCAACACCAGCGTGAGAAAACCGTGCGCAATCGGCGCGCCGAACGGGCTTTCTTTTTTGCAGCGCTCGACATCCAAATGTATCCAGTTGTGGTCATTGGTGAGATCGGCAAATTGTTGAATCACTTCCTGCGTTACCGTGAAAGGATTGCTCCAATCACTCCACTGCTCAGACACCAGTGTTTGCAGCGCGGCCACATCATCAAAACGGAATTGTTGCATGGACAAATTTCTCCAGATTCAAAACAAAGCGCGGGCAATTCTAGCAGTGTGCGCCGCTATAATCGTGCACACCGGCTGTTATTCGCGATCATGCATATTTTTCTTGGCGGCTCTTTCGACCCCGTACACACCGGGCATTTAGCAACGGCAGAGGCCGTGCGCACACTGCTGCACGCCCCCAACATCACGCTGTTGCCCGCTGCGCGCTCGCCACTCAAACCGGCGGGCATGGCCGATCATCACCGCCTAGCCATGCTGCAAACGGCTGTTGCCGACTACCCTGCGCTGCGCATCGACGCGCGCGAGCTGCACCGCCCGCCGCCCTCCTACACCGTGGACAGCTTGCGCAGCATACGCGAGGAAATAGGTGCTGCTGCACCGCTGGTGTGGGTGATGGGTTCAGACACGCTGGTTGATTTTGTGCATTGGAAAGAGTGGCAATCGCTGATGCAACTGGCGCATCTGTTAATTGTGGAGCGCGCCGATCATCACCTGCCGACTACGGGCGCAGCGATCGACTGGTTGACTGCACAGCCGCTCGCCCGCGAGGTCGATCAGCTACAATGCCACGCCAACGGATTCTGGCTGCGGACAACCCTGCCACCGCAACCGTTTTCCTCTACCGATATTCGCCGCCAACTGCTGCGACACACGGCCACCACACCACAACCTGCCGGCTTGCCGGACAGCGTATGGCAATACATCCTAGACCATCAGCTTTACAGCGCCTGACGAGACAGAAGAAACGCGATGAAAAAAAAATCCACTGCCAAAAACTCACCACTCGCCGTCATCATCAACGCACTCGATGATCTCAAAGCGCAAAACATTGTCGCCATTGATGTCACGCGACTGTCTGATGTGATGGACACGCTCGTCATCGCCAGCGGTTCTTCTAATCGCCAAGTGCGCGCGCTGGCGCAACACGCCGCCGACGAAGCCAAAAAAAATGGCGCGCCGGCGATGGGTATGGAAGGTCTCGACGATGGCGAGTGGGCACTGGTGGATTTTGGCGATGTGGTGCTGCATGTCATGCAACCAGAAGTGCGCGACTTTTATGAGTTGGAAAAACTGTGGTTGATTCCTGGCCACAGTGAAACCGTAGACATCACCGCGCTTTCTGCCAAAAAAGCCTCCACCCAAAAAACGCCTGCGAAAAAATCCGTTGCAACGCCAAAAACAGCACCCGCCAAAAAACCAGGCAACCCAGTTACCGCCACGAAAAAACCGGCGCGCAAAAAAGTGGCTGACGATGTGTTAGTCAGCCAATCAGACGCCAGCAAAGCGCGCCAAAGAAAAACTGCCACCAACGCACGCAAAAAAGCCGCTGCCAAACCCGCTGCCGCCGCTACGCCAGCGAAAGCAGGTATTTACGCAAAAACTGGTACGCGCAAACCTGTGGCTGCTAAATCCACGACGACAAAAGCATCCAGCAAAAAAACAGCAACCGCAAAAACATCCACGACAAAAACAACAGCCGCAAAATCTACAGCAAAGAAATCTGCCGCGCCTACGACAAAATCTGCATCCAAAAAAGCCACCGGCAAATCGCGCGCACCGCGCAAAGCGTGATCGACTGCGCGCATGAAGCTGACACTGATCGCCGTCGGCACTCGCATGCCAGCTTGGGTGCAAACTGGCTACGAGGAATACGCCAAACGCTTGCCGCGCGAATGCTCATTGGCACTGCGCGAAATTCCACTGGCAACGCGCAGCAAAAGCAGCGACACCGCGCGCGCGATTGAAAAAGAAAGCGATGCCATGCTGGCCGCGATTCCTGCACAGGAACGCGTGATTGCGCTGGATATTCCGGGTAAAACGCAAACAACTGCCGCCATGGCAGAAGCGTTGCGTCAGTGGCAAATGCAGGGCGGCAATACCAGCTTTTTAATCGGCGGACCTGACGGACTTTCCGCTGCGTGTTTGGCGCGCGCACAAGAGAGTTGGTCGCTGTCCGGCCTCACCTTGCCGCATCCACTGGTGCGCATTGTGTTGGCCGAGCAGTTGTACCGCGCGTGGTCGCTGCTCAACAACCACCCCTATCACCGCTGACGCACCGTGGCCGCCAACCATCTGCATTACGAACCGATACTGTTGTCACAAAACGACAACAGTGAGCGCCGCGTGTTTGCGCGCCGTTTGCTCATCAGCCTAGTTTTGGTTGCGCTGTTATCACTGGCGCTGCTCGGTCGTTATTACTTGCTGCAAATTGTGCGCCACGAGCATTTTTCCACCCAGTCCGATGCCAACCGCATTCATACCATGGCCATTCCACCCGCACGCGGTGTGATTCAAGATTTGGAAGGCACGGTGCTGGCGCAAAGTAAACCGAGTTTTACTTTAGAAATTATCAAAGAGCGCGTGCAAGATATGGATTACACACTGCATGCACTGCAACGCATTTTGCAATTGGATGACAACGAAATTGCGCGCTTTCGCGAGCGACTCAAACGCCGACAACGCCCGTATGAAGGCGTGATGCTGCGCAGCAATCTCGACGACGAGCAAATTGCCCGCATCGCCGTCAACCGCTACCGACTCCCTGGTGTAGAAGTCACCGCAGAACTGGTGCGCGATTATCCCTTTGGCGATTTATTTGCACACAGCATTGGCTATGTCGGTCGCATCAGCGAAAAAGACCTGCAAAAAATTGAAGACGCGGGCGAAGAAGAAAATTACTACGGCGTGTTTTCGATGGGCAAAGTCGGCATCGAAAAATATTATGAAAAAACACTGCTCGGCACCCCTGGCGCACAAAATGTTGAAACCGATGTGCGCGGTCGCATTTTGCGCACGCTGGATCGCAAAGATCCGGTGCGCGGCGCCACGCTGACGCTGTATCTCGATGTGCGCATGCAGCGCGCCGCCGTCGATGCGCTCGCTGGTCGGCGCGGTGCGGTGGTGGCGATAGACGTGAACACCGGCGGCGTGGTCACAGCGGTGAGCAATCCGGCGTTTGATCCCAATCTGTTTGTCGCCGGCATCAGCGGCAAAGATTACAGCGCGCTGCGCGACTCGCCCGATCTCCCCCTGCTCAACCGCATGATTGCCGGTGAATATCCGCCAGGCTCCACCATCAAACCTTTATTGGCTATTGCCGGTTTGGACGGCGGCTTTATCACGCCTGATTATCAAATTTACGACCCTGGCTACTTCCAACTGCCGGGGCAGACGCGCAAATTTCGCGACTGGAAAAAAGGCGGTCACGGCGGTGGCATCAACGCCTATTTAGCCATTGCGCAATCTTGCGACATTTTCTTTTACCAACTCGCCAACCGCATGGGCATCGATTACATGCACAATTTCCTCGCCCCATTCGGCTTCGGACAACCCACGGGCGTTGACCTCAGCGGTGAACGCAAAGGCGTGCTGCCTTCGCGCGAGTGGAAACGCAAACGCTTCAAACAGGCGTGGTATCCGGGCGACACCATCAACGCCGGCATCGGGCAGGGCTACCACCTCACCACGCCTATGCAACTGGCCGCCGCCACTGCCACCCTCGCGCGGCGCGGCATCCGCATTCGTCCGCACCTCGTGAAAGCCATAGACGACGTGGATGTCGCTCCTACTTTTGATACGCCCATCCTACTGCACAACCCGCACAACTGGGACATCGCCATCGGCGGCATGCACGAAGTGGC
>CAZHQZ010000006.1:22099-23450 GCA_964534675.1 uncultured Pseudomonadales bacterium
CAAAACACTTGGCGCTTGATTGCCCCCGTGCTGTACGGCTTGGGCGTGCTGTTGGTGATTGCCGTGGCACTGTTTGGCGAGGTGTCGATGGGTGCGCGCCGCTGGCTGGATATTCCGGGGCTGCCGCGTTTTCAGCCCTCGGAAATGCTCAAAATCGGTCTGCCTTTGATGCTGGCTACCTATTTTCACGAGCGCAGCACACCACCGCGCTTCAAGCATGTGTTTTGGTCACTGGTGATGATGGTTCTGCCTGTGGCGCTCATCGTGCGACAGCCAGATCTCGGCACCGGCATTCTGGTGCTAGCATCGGGGGTGATCGTGCTGTTCATGGCCGGCATACATTGGGGCTACATCGCAGCCGCCACAGCTATCGCTGCCGCACTCGCCCCCATCATGTGGTTTTTTGTGATGCACGATTACCAGCACCAGCGCGTGCTGATGCTGCTGGACCCTGAATCCGACAAATTGGGTGCCGGTTGGAACATCATCCAATCGCAAACGGCTATTGGCTCCGGCGGCTGGCTCGGCAAAGGCTGGCAGCACGGCACACAATCGCAACTGAATTTTCTGCCGGAAAGTCACACCGATTTCATCATCGCTGTGCTGTCGGAAGAACTCGGCTATCGCGGCGTGATTCTGCTGCTGTGTCTTTATTTGCTCATTGTGGCGCGCGGCTTGTGGATCAGTTGGCACGCACAGGAAACATTCGGGCGTTTGCTCGGCAGCACCATCAGCCTGACTTTTTTTCTATACGCTTTTGTTAACATGGGCATGGTTGCCGGTCTGCTGCCGATTGTGGGTGTTCCACTGCCGCTGGTGAGCCAAGGCGGCACAGCCATTATTATTTTGATGATTGGTTTTGGCATATTAATGTCCATCAGCACCGAGAAAAAAAGGCCCGTTTACTGATGCAAAAAACTCTGACACGTTTTTTCTCACACGCACGCTCCAGTGCGCTGTTGTTGCTTGGCATCCTGCTGGCCACCAGCGGCTTGCGCGCCGGTGAATACGAGCAGCGCAGTGACGTACAGGCGTTTGCGGAAGAAATGCAAGCGCGCTACGGTTTTAAAAAAGATGACGTGCTGAATATTTTGTCACACGCCGAAAAAAAACAATCCATACTCGATGCCATTGCGCGCCCTGCAGAAAAAGCCAAGCCGTGGAAAGATTACCGCAAGATTTTTTTAACCAGTGCGCGCATTGATGGCGGCGCGGATTTTTGGCTGACGCACGAACAGAGCCTGCAAGAAGTCTCCAGCAGTTTTCATGTGGAGCCAGCAATGATTGTTGCCATCATCGGCATTGAAACCAATTACGGCAAAAACACCGGCAGCTACCGCGTCATCGACGC
>CAZHQZ010000007.1:0-19784 GCA_964534675.1 uncultured Pseudomonadales bacterium
CACTGCGCGACTTCTACCAACAATTTGGTCTGTCACCCGCCATGCGGCCGCTGTGCAAATATCTCAAAGAAAAGCTGGGGCAGGAAAAATCTGGCAGCATTTATCTCTTGCAACTTTTTCCTGGCAGCCCTGCCAAAATAGCCGCAAAAATTGCCGGCCTGCCAAAGCCCGATAACTGCCTTTAGTAAAGACAGTTACATAGGGCGCGCCAAGAGCACCACAGCTTCTTCAGATGCCTCATTATTTAACACAACTGTTTGCGCGCTGGCGGGAATTAAAACAGCCTGCTCAACAGCAAGTGGCATATCACCGCACAATACGCTGCCACTGACCACCATCAGCAACACGTAGCTGCCTTCTGTTTGGCATTCAAAGCACGCATTGGGCACAAGCTGTAGACGCTGCACAATAAAATCATCAAATTGAACAATTTGTTCTAAGGTAATACCACTGTCATTCTGCAACACGGGAAACACTTGATCTGCCGGCGTATCCAATAATGCCAACTGCAAAGCTTCTTCCGTATCCCAATGGCTTTGTGTCAGCACTTTTTGCGCAAACGAGAGAATTTTTCGCTCATACACCGGCGTTTGAAACTCGATGGTGCGCACGCCATGCTGCAAAGCGTGCGGTGTGCGCAGCGGCACGGCCAATACATCGCCTTCATGCAATGGGCGCAGCGCCGTGAAAGATTCCATTATTTTGCGCAAAGAGAGCTCTTGTTCTTTTTGTTTCGGCGAAATATTCAGCAACCACTGCTGCATTTGCGCCGCGCTCACCGGCTCCTCAGGCTGAAAACCATCGCGCTCACGCAACACATCAAGTTGCTTATCAATATCACGTCGAATAAGCGCGTAATCGCGCACTGCCTGCTGATACGCGGCGACAAATGTAGCATCATCAAAAAACTGCTTGCGTTTATCCGTGGAAAACCCGTAGCGAATAGCACCGACACCATTCGGCCATGCTGAGCGATCAACATGCGTGACGATATACACTTCGCGTTTTTTTTCGTGCAACTCAAAATACAAATCGCCAAACACTTCTTCCGGCAACGGATCCAATATTTTCAACAAATTGAGTTGCTGATGCTGGAGACCTAAAACCTGCCGATTGAAACAAGACAACACCCAAGACAGCGGCGTTGCGCCTGTTTCACTTTCCACTTGTGAAACACCGCGCGCTTCCATGCCGGTATACCAAATTTCCTGCCCCCACGGTTTAGGGATGTGCACGGGCTGCAAACGCAGTGGCCGCGCAAAATCCAACACCGCCACCTGCAACGCCGCTGCCACACGCTCCAACGGTAGTTTTTGCGCTAACAACACGTCCAACGCGCTGCGCTGATCGGTAATGCACGCGCGTTTTACAAAACCGTCGTCTGTTGTTTCCAGAACTGCGTGCAAAGTTTGCGTTGATGTTTCCGCCAAATAAATTTGCGGATAACTGTGAACTGAAAGTGTCACGTGCTTTAACTGGGCAAGCGTTCTAACAAAGTAGCCACACCTTGCCCCAAACCGATACACATAGTGGCAATACCCAAAGTAGCGTCGCGCTGCTCCAACACATTGAGCAGTGTGCCGGTAATACGCGCGCCGGAACATCCCAACGGATGACCCAGTGCAATCGCGCCGCCGTGTATGTTCACGTTGTTATCAAAAGAATCTGCCATACCCAAACCCTTCAACACCGCCAAAGATTGCGCAGCAAAGGCTTCATTCAATTCCCAGTATTCAATGTCTTTGACAGAAAGCCCTGCTTGCTTCAGCACGCGCTCCGTTGCAGGCACCGGACCGTAACCCATAATGGATGGGTCTACACCCGCAACAGCCATCCCCAAAACACGCGCGCGCGGTTTCAACCCTAATTGCTGCGCTTTTTCTGCCGCCATCACCAACATAGTGGATGCACCATCGGTAATTTGTGACGACGTTGCTGCGGTTACTGTGCCGCCTTTCGGATTAAACGCGGGCTTTAATTTTGCCAGCGACTCCATGGTTGTATCGGCGCGAATGGTTTCATCTTGCGTCAATAAAATTTTTGCGCCGCGCGTATCGTGACCTTCAATCGCAATAACTTCTTTATCAAAACGCCCTTCACTGCGCGCAGTATTGGCGCGTGCATGAGAGCGCACAGCAAATGCATCTTGCTGCTCCCGCGAAATATTGTGCAAGATGGCGAGATATTCGGCCGTCAAACCCATCATGCCTGCTGCTTTGGCCAATTTTTTACTCGCCTGCGGGTTGGGCTCTAAACCGTAATCCATCGGAACATGCCCCATGTGCTCTACACCGCCGATCAAAAAAGTATCGCCATAACCACTGTGAATATTGCTCGCGGCAATATGCAGCGCCGACATAGATGAACCACACAAACGGTTAATGGTTTGTGCAGGCACAGTAAACGGAATGCGCGTGACCATGCTAATCATCCGCGCTACGTTCCAGCCCTGCTCTTTGGTTTGATTGACGCAACCCCAGATCACATCATCAATTGTTGCTGGATCCAATTGTGGGTTGCGATCCAATAATTTATTTACCAATTCCGCTGAAATATTGTCGCCGCGACGAAAACGAAACGAACCATCTTTTGAGCGCGCCATGGGCGTGCGCGCAAAATCGACAATCACTGCATCACGAGGGTTGAGTGCGCTGCCTGCTTTAATTGATGTCATGGTAGTGATCTCCTTGCTCGCACTTACGCAAAATATTTCTGTTGATTAGCCGCCATCGCACGCTGACTCGCTGTCGGCTCGTACAACTTACCCAACGCGGCGTACTGCTCTGCCATCGCAACAAAGGCTTGCATACCAATCGCATCCATCCAACGACATACGCCGCCGCGAAATACAGGGAAACCCAAACCGTAAATCAGCGCCATATCAGCTTCCACTGCACTTTCCACAATTTTCTCATCCAAGCAGCGCGCCATTTCTGTACACATCGGCACCATCATACGCGCGATAATTTCTTCATCAGAAAACTCTTTGCGCGCAGCCACTTCCGGTGCAAGCAAGGCGTACACCTCATCTTTGGCTACTTTTATCGGCTTACCTTTTTTATCTTTTTCATGATTATAAAAACCCACACCATTTTTCTGGCCGAGGCGTTTGTTGTCATACATGATCTCCAATGCCGTTTTGAAGTTTGGTTTCATGCGATCTGGGAAGCCGTCTGCCAACACATGCGCCGCGTGCACACAGGTATCAATGCCCACCACATCACACAAAAAAGCGGGGCCCATCGGCCAGCCCCATTTCTCCATCACGCGGTCGATCTGTTGAAAATCTGCACCGTCTTTTACCAATTGCACAAAACCGGCGAAGTAGGGAAACAACACGCGATTCACCAGAAAACCAGGGCAATCATTCACCACTATCGCTTTTTTACCCATGGTATTGGCGTAGGCCACTGTGCGAGCCACTGCATCATCCGACGTTTTCTTGCCGCGAATGACTTCTACCAAAGGCATGGCATGCACGGGGTTAAAAAAATGCATGCCGCAAAAGTTTTGCGGGCGCTGCAAGCTGTCTGCCAACAAAGAAATCGAAATAGTTGAAGTGTTGGAGGCTACGATTGCATCATCTGCTAGATATTTTTCCACTTCACTCAATACAGATTGTTTAACTTTGACATTTTCAACAACCGCTTCAACCACAATATCTACAGGCTTGACTTGTTCGTATGACAGTGTTGGCACGATGCGATTCAAGGTATCGCCCATCACCGCTGGCTTCATGCGCCCTTTTTCTACCTGCTTCGTCAGCAATTTATTGGCCTCTGCCAAACCGAGATCCAAACCGTGCTGCGCAATATCTTTCATCACTACCGGCACGCCTTTGTATGCTGATTGATAGGCAATACCACCACCCATAATGCCCGCACCGAGCACTGCTGCGTGTTCTACTTTTTTAGAGGCTTTTTTCTCCCACGTTTTTGCAGTTTTTGCTAAGGCTTGATCGTTCAGAAAAATACCAATCAAGGCTTGTGCTTGCGGAGTGAGTGCCACGCTTAAAAATGCTTCTGTTTCAATTTTTACCGCATCCGCACTGGAGAGGCGCGCAGCTTTTTCCATCGCATTGACAGCAGCCATGGGCGCAGGAAAGTTTTTGCCCGCCTGCGCAGAAACAACTGCTTTGCCCGTGGTAAAGGCCATCATCAATTCCAAATCACTCAACGCCAAGGCACCCGTTTTTTCTTTGCGGCGCGCCGCATAATCAAACACGCCTGCCGCAGCCTGCGCGCACAGTTCAAACGCCGCATCGCGCAGCACTTCGCCTGCCACCACCGCATCAACAGCACCCACCTCCAAAGCGTGTGCCGGTTTTTGCTCGCCGCCGCCAGCAATCCACTCAATCGCATGATCCACGCCCAACAAGCGCGGTAAGCGCACAGTACCGCCAAAGCCAGGAATGATGCCAAGCTTGGTTTCCGGCAGGCCAATACGTGCGGCATCGCTCATCACGCGAAAATCACAGGCCAAGCACACTTCCAACCCGCCGCCCAAGGCGTAGCCGTTGATGGCAGCCACCGTGGGGAAAGGCAGAGAGGCCAATTCACTGAAGATGTCATTGGCGCGGGTCAAATAGGCAGCTATGGCCTCGTTGCCGCGCGAAAACACCCCATTAAACTCAGTGATGTCTGCACCGACGATAAAAACTGATTTGGCGCTAGTCAGCACCACGCCCTTAACGCCCTGCGCCTGACGCAGTGCCGCCAGCGCTGCTGCCAACTCATCCAGCGTAGCCACATTGAATTTGTTAATGGATTCGCCCGTGAGATCAAACTGCAACTCTGCGAAGCCGTCTGCCTGCTGTGTTACTTTGATGGCGTTGCCTTGGTAAATCATATTGTGTCCTCAACCTGTAGTAATACTCATACATAGCTGAGCAAGAATAGCGGTTTTACCAGTCAGAAAACACTGTTAGAGTTTCGCCACCTTGGCCATCGCTGCTTGAAAATACTGCATCCATGCTGTTCAACTCTTATGTATTTCTACTGCTATTCCTGCCGTTGTGCTATCTGGGTCATCGTCTATTGTTACTACATGACATTACGAGACAGCATGTCCTGTTGTGGCTAAATATTTGTTCACTATTTTTTTATGCTTGGTGGAACCCTGCCTACCTACCGCTAATGCTCATTTCCATCTGTGGAAATTTTCTCATCGGCAGACTCGTGTATACACGAACCGGCATACGCTCCGGTCTTACACTGCTCATTGCTGGCATCACACTCAATTTACTGTGCCTAGCCTATTTCAAATATACCAACTTCCTACTGGCAAACTTGAACACACTTCTTGGAACCCACTACTACAACAGCGACATTATATTGCCACTTGCTATTTCATTTTTTACTTTCCAGCAAATCGCCTACCTAGTGGATACTTGGCATGGACAGGGCGACAACTATCGCTTTCGTGAATACTGTCTTTTTGTGATTTTTTTTCCACATCTTCTCGCTGGTCCCATCGTGCATCACCGAGAAATCATTCCACAATTTTCCATGCAGCACAGCCAATCAGAAAGAGCACAACATTTTGCCACAGCCATTACAGCCATCAGTTTTGGACTATTCAAGAAAGTGATTCTGGCAGATACGGTTGCCTTCTATGCCAATCAGATCTTTGGCAAAGTAGAAGCAGGTGCAGATATTGGTTTCTTCGATGCGTGGGTAGGTGCCATCAGTTTTTCATTACAAATTTATTTTGATTTCTCAGCTTACTCTGATATAGCCTGCGGCTTGGCGCTGCTATTCGGTGTGCGCCTGCCACAGAATTTTGCGTCACCCTACCGAAGCACTTCCATCATCAATTTTTGGCAAAGCTGGCATATGACGTTGTCACGCTTTTTGCGCAATTACGTCTACATACCCCTTGGCGGCAACCGCCACGGACTAATACGCCGCTATACCAATCTACTGTGCACCATGCTGCTCGGCGGCCTGTGGCATGGCGCAGGCTGGACTTTTGTTATATGGGGAGCCATACACGGTGTACTACTCGCCATCAACCACGGCTGGCGACATATCACTCAAAAACCAGATGGAACGAGCATATTACAAATACCAGCAGTTCTCAGTTGTTTACTGACTTATACCTGTGTCGTGCTGAGCTGGGTCATGTTCAGAGCAGACAATATTAGTTCAGCATTACGACTTTATAGAGCCATGTTTAGCTGGGAAAACCTACAATGGACACATAGCCTGCACCAACCTGTTATCAGCGATTTACTACGCCAGTTATCCCTGCAAGTAGTGTCCCCCTTGTGGAAAATTTTACCTCTGCTATGCCTGCTACAACTGTGGGTATGGTGTCTGCCCAACCTGCCTCGCATGATGCTGCAATACAGATTGACCGCCACCATGGCTCTGCCTATTACACAACAGGGTTGGCGTTGGCAGCCCCACTGGTCATGGTCCATACTGACCTCTTGCGCCTTCTTAGCCGCACTAATGGCTCTGTACGACACCGGCTCTTTTATTTATTTCCAGTTTTGATGTGATGACGCGCTACAGCCGCACAACGCTTCTGCTTGCACTATCTCTTGCACTACTGGTAGCCGCGGCCAACTGGTTGGTTAATCCATACCTGATGTTCCATTCACCTGTAATAACAGGTGTCAATCAGTACGTCACTGAGTGTTACTACAAACAGTTGTTATTCAAGCCCTATGAAGCCAATACCGGCAAATTGCGCAGCGTCATTATCGGCACGTCACACGCAGGTATCGCCTTCAATCCAAACTACCTAGCACAACCTTCTTATAACATGGCTGTGGGCGGTGCATCCAGTTACATTAACTGGCGTTTGCTGCAAGAAACTGTGGTTAGCAACTCGTCGTTAGATTATGTTCTGTTAGAAATACCTTTTTTTTCCTTCAACAGCGACGATCCGGATAACTCCCCAAATCACGACAGCCAATTTGAAAACCGCTTGCGCAATACTAGCAACGCTAGTAGTACAAACATTATGGGGCAATACATCGGTGATAGGCTCGCCAGCCTGCTCTCTTGGGAAGTTTCGCGCGCCAGCCTGAAAATGCTGAGTAAACAGCAAGAGATCGCAAGCAAAGAGCGAGGTTCGTTTATTGCCAACAGAGATGGACAATGGGAGCAACAAGCCGCTCCAACAAGACATACTTGGGCACTGTTCGAAAATTCATGGAAAAAATTTCTCTACAACGAGTGGTTTCCTGCTCCCCAATACCGCTTTACGCTGGACGAACATGGTCAACCACTGCGCTACTTTCGACAAAGCGTGGCACTTTTATATGACCGAAATATCAGAACGGATATTGTCATTGCTCCTCTTCATGCCAGCCTACTGATCGCACTCCACGAAGCAGGTCTATGGCCAACTTTTAATAACTGGAAGAAAGTAATCGTGCAAATCAACGAAGAAGAAGCAGTCAAGCGAGGTAAAACACCGTTTGCTATCGTCGATTACGCCAATGTAAACCCCTACACTATTGAGGCACTGCCAGCATCACATGACAGCAGCACCAGACTACAATGGTTCAATGATGCAGCCCACGCATCACCCGTATTGGGAGACGCTATCCTACAAACACTGAGTAATAGACAATCAAGCAGCAAACACTTCAATCTATCGACACTCAACAGCCGCAATATTGATAGCAAATTACAATCCGACAAAACCGCGCTGGATAATTATATAAATCAGAACGCGCAATACCAGCTCATCATGCGGCGTTTAATAGCAAATAGCCCAGTAAACATTCATTACCCGATACGGCAAACTCGCATCACACCCTAATCAGGCACACCACTATGAAACCGGAAAACTGGATCCGCTGATTCAATCAATAATCTTTCTTGCCGCAAGAAAAAATTCACGCGACCATCAATATTTTCAAAAGAAAACTTTCTTGCCAGCGTTAAATAATCCATAAAATGCCGCGACTCTGATTGCAACAGTGACAAATAAAACTTCTGTAGCACAGGATCAAGATGCGGCGCCAAGGCTGCAAAACGCTCGCAGGAGCGCGCCTCAATAATCGCGCCGAGAATCAGCGTATCCACCAGTTTTTCTGGGTCTCGTTTATGCACATGCTCATACAAACCCGCAGCATAACGAGAAGCGGTAATCGTCACATAGTCGATACCGCGCTTCCTCATGATCGCCACGACCTGCTCGAAATGACGCAGTTCTTCACGCGCTAATCGTGACAACTTTTGCAGCAATTCGTATTGGCCGGTATGGCGATACATCAGCCCCAATGCAGTAGAAGCAGCTTTTTTCTCGCAGTTTGCGTGATCGATAAGTAACAGCGCTGGCTCTTGCAAGGCGCGCTCTATCCATGCCTGAGGGGTGTGGCAATGCAGAAAGTTTGTAATTGGCGAAATATCAACAGCAGTCATAGATATTTAGATAAAAAATTAGTTACAGCGGCGCGCGTTGAAAATAGCGTTCGTAATGCGCGCAGGACAATTCGTAAAACTCTCGGTCAACAATATCGCGCAACTGGCGAATACCTTTTTCCTGTGCTTGCGCAGTCAATTTCAAACCATAAGTGGCTGGATTATCAATCTGGCTAGCTCCCGCCTTCAACAATTCCACCACCCAACTCACGGGCGCACGCGCAGGGTCAAAACCAATCTGCTGCGTCTGTAATTGCAAGCGCAACGTCTCCACGTTATCGATCACAAACCAGCGTTCGACAATGTGCTCCAGCAGCACATCAATGCGCTGCAACACAGCGCTGCGCTCATCTTGCGAGTAAGCATTCCATGCAATAACTTCGTGCGAAAAACGTTTGCAACCGCGACACACGGTGTCGCCAATACCTGTTGAACAGACACCAATGCACGGCGTTTTAACAGGGATTGTTGTCATCACTCAGTCTTTGCTGATCGCAGTTAAACCACCCACATACGGACGCAATACTTCTGGCACGGTGATCGAGCCATTGCCATTTTGAAAGTTTTCAATAATAGCCACCAACGTGCGACCCACCGCCAAACCGGAACCGTTCAGCGTGTGCAACAGCTCTGGTTTTTTAGTTTCAGGATTGCGCCAACGCGCTTGCAAACGGCGCGCTTGGAAATCTTTGAAGTTGCTGCACGATGAAATCTCGCGGTAGGTATTTTGTGCCGGCAGCCACACTTCAATGTCGTAAGTTTTTGCGCTGGAGAAACCCATGTCGCCACCGCACAAGGTAATCGTGCGATATGGCAGCTCAAGCAACTGAAGAATTTTTTCTGCGTCTGCCGTTAGGCTTTCTAAAGCAGCCATAGAATCCTGTGGGCGCACAAACTGCACCAATTCCACTTTTTCAAATTGATGTTGACGAATCATGCCGCGCGTATCGCGCCCATAACTGCCCGCTTCACTGCGAAAACACGGCGTGTGGCATACCAGTTTCAGCGGCAGCTCTTTGTCTTCCAGAATGCTGTCGCGCACGATATTTGTGACCGGCACTTCTGCCGTAGGAATCAAATAATAATTTTGCTCACCAGACAGCTTGAATAAATCTTCTTCAAACTTCGGCAACTGCCCTGTACCGCGCAGGGAATCGGCGTTCACCATATACGGCGCATACACTTCTTGATAACCGTGCTGCTGGGTGTGCGTATTCAACATGAACTGAATCAACGCGCGGTGCAGGCGCGCCAAGCCATTCTTCATCACCACAAAACGTGAGCCGGTGATTTTGGCCGCTGTTTCAAAGTCCAGCATGCCCAAAGCCTCACCGAGATCAACATGATCGCGCGCTGCATACTCAAATACTGTCGGTGTTCCCCAGCGCCGCACTTCGATATTGTCAGCTTCATCTTTGCCCACCGGCACGCTGTTGTCTGGCATGTTCGGGACTAACAACAAAAAGCCATCCAACTCTGCCTGCACTTTTTTTAAATCGTCTTGCAAGGTATTGAGCTCATCACCCATGCTGTTGACTTGCGCCATCAAGGCATTGACATCTTCACCAGCCGCCTTTGCCTTGCCAATATTTTTTGATAAATTGTTTTTTTCAGCTTGCAGATTTTCTGAACGTATTTGTAGCTCTTTGCGGCGATTTTCCAAACTGTCGAACAGCGCCGCATCCAAGGTGTAGCCATTTCGTTTTGCCAGCGCTGTTGCCACAGCAGCAATATCAGTACGCAATAGTTTTGGATCTAACATGATTTTCTCTCTGAATAAAAATTAACTCATTCGCACTAAGGCAATACCCAGCGCTGTTGCCGCAAAACACAGCACAGTGGTGGATGCCACATAGCCACCAGCCATCCACCATTCGCCCGCTTGCATCAAACGCACGGTATCGACAGAAAATGTGGAGTACGTTGTCAAACCACCTAAAAAACCCACCACCAACAAATGTTGCTGCGCCACTGTCAGCCACTGCCTGTCATGTGCCAAGGCAAACGCCACACCGGCTAACAATGAGCCGACGGTATTCACGGATAAAATCACCCAAGGAAAAATATACTGGCGCGTCACACCGGCAAACAACACCATACATCCATAACGCGTCAGCGCACCAATGCCGCCACCTAAAGCCACGAGCAAACCATTGTTCATGCACCACCTCCGCTGCGCTGACCGTAACGCTGCCACTCACTTTTTTTGTTTAGCTGCGATAAGTGCGTCAATTTTTCAGAAATTTTTTGCTCCAAGCCACGCGTGGTTGGCTCGTAAAAAACTGTCTGTTGCAATTCAGGTGGCAAATAGCAATCGCCCGCAACAAACGCATCAGGATAATCATGCGCGTAACGGTAATCAGCGCCGTACCCCAGCTCTTTCATTAAGCCGGCGGGCGCATTGCGAATATGCAGTGGCACTTCATAATTCGCTGCTTCCGCCACTAATTTTCTGGCTCTATTAAACGCTTGATATACCGCATTGCTTTTCGGCGCGCAGGCCATGTAAATCACCGCTTGCGCCAAGGTCAATTCAGATTCCGGGCTACCTAAACGCTCAACCACTTGCCACGCATTGAGTGCGATTTCCAAAGCGCGCGGATCAGCATTGCCAATATCTTCACTCGCCATGCGCACCACGCGGCGCGCCACATACAGCGGGTCACAGCCGCCATCCAACATCCGCATACACCAATACAAAGCAGCATCTGGCGATGAGCCGCGCACTGCTTTATGCAATGCAGAAATTTGATCGTGAAAAATTTCTCCACCTTTGTCAAAGCGACGAATATTGCCTTGCAGAATGCGCGCCAACACTTGTTCGTTTATTTGCAAGCTGCCGTCCGTTTGCGCTTCAGCAATATCGGATGCCATTTCCAACAGGTTCAACGCCGTACGCGCATCGCCTTGCGCGGCTCGTACCATAATGTGCAGCGCGTTATCATCCAACTGCACAGCACGCGCTGTTAATTCTTTGTCATCGGCTAAAGCATTGAGAATAACTTGCTGCAATTCACTTTCAGTCAGCGATTGCAGTACATACACACGGCAGCGCGACAAAATAGCGTTATTCAATTCAAAGGATGGATTCTCAGTGGTTGCGCCCACAAAAATCACAGTGCCGTCTTCAATGTAAGGAAGAAAAGCATCCTGCTGTGACTTATTGAAACTATGCACTTCATCCACAAACAGCAGCGTTCGCTTTTGCCATTGGTCGCGCATGCTGCGCGCTTCATCCATTGCGGCGCGAATATCTTTAACGCCAGAAAATACTGCCGAGATAGCAATGAAATGCACTTGCACATGAGCTGCCAACAAACGCGCCAGCGTTGTTTTTCCCACCCCAGGTGGCCCCCAGAAAATCATCGAGTGCAAATGGCCTTTTTCGATCACTGCACGCAGCGCTTTTCCCTCTGCCAATAAGTGTGACTGCCCGACATAGCGCTCCAAGGTCTGCGGTCGTTGGCGGGCAGCCAAGGGTTGTGCAGCGCTGGAAGCAGTGTCGAACAGGTCAGTCATTACTGCGCTTTTTCTTTGATGACTTCAACGCCTGCTGGCGCTTCAAAATGAAACGCCGCGCTAGGCAGCGCAGGGTTGAGTGTTACGTTGCTGAAATAAATTGTCGTTTTTTGTTGCATAGCGTCGAGTATCGTCATGCTGACGGGCACGGATTTCTCAAACACCATATCCAGCGACACAAATAAATCACGCTGCTGCTGTTTTGGCAGCAAACGAAATCCTTGCGCTACACCTTTTATTTTTTCGACAAAAAACTGCTGACTGATAACAGTAGCATTGCCTGCAAACAGCATGGCAGGTGTTTTGCTGTAATTTTCTTCAAACGGTTTGATCGCCACTTGCTGCAAGTCTGGGTCATACACCCACAATGTTTTGCCGTCAGTGATGATTTTTTGCGGAAAAGGCTCTGCCGTTTCCCAATAAAACTGATTGGGCTCCATAGCTTTTAATTCGCCTTTATTTTGCTGTTGCACCACGCCTTTGGCATCTTGCACTTCTTGCACAAAACTGGCTTGGATGCCTTTAACCGGCTCCAACAGCGTCAATAACTCTTGTAAAGCATCTGCGCGCACCAAGGAACTAACACAAACCATTCCTAAAAAAATCACTAAAGAAACAATTTTTTTCATAACTACCTCATGGAATGATTTTGTGCCAATACTTCACGGCTGCCATTGCTGTTCATGGCACTGACTACCCCAGCCGCTTCCATCGCTTCCACGAGACGCGCCGCGCGGTTGTAGCCAATTTGAAACTTGCGCTGTACGGCAGAAATAGACGCTCTGCGCGTTTCTAAAACAAACGCGACAGCTTTGTCGTACAACACGTCTGCTTCTGGATCACCGCCCTCACCGCCTTCTTCATCGCCGCTGGAAAAACCAGGCACAAACACTCCAGTCTGCTCCTGCATAATTTCTTCCAGATAATTTGGCTCGCCGCGCCGCTTCCAATCTTCCACCACGCTGTGTACTTCGTGGTCATCCACAAATGCACCATGTACACGAATCGGCACAGGACTGCCCGGCGGTAAATACAACATATCGCCATGACCTAATAATTGCTCCGCACCACCTTGATCGATAATCGTACGCGAATCAATTTTGGAAGACACTTGAAATGCAATGCGCGTCGGAATATTTGCTTTGATTAAACCAGTGATGACATCCACCGACGGGCGCTGCGTGGCCAATATCAAATGAATGCCCGCTGCGCGCGCTTTTTGTGCGATGCGCGCAATCAACTGCTCTACTTTTTTGCCGACGATCATCATCATGTCAGCAAATTCATCAATCACGATGACGATATACGGCAGCTTATCTAACGCTGGCGCTGTTTGCTGATCGACAGGTTCAAACGCCATCGGATCCGGTCGCCACACAGGATCAACAATCGCCTGCCCCGCCGCTTTCGCATCCAACACTTTTTTGTTGTAACCGGCGAGATTGCGCACACCGAGTGCCGCCATCAATTTGTAGCGGCGCTCCATTTCACCCACGGACCAACGCAGCGCATTCGCGGCATCTTTCATGTCGGTGACTACTGGCGTCAACAAATGTGGAATGCCTTCATACACAGAAAGCTCCAACATTTTTGGATCCACCAAAATCAAACGCACATCATCAGGCCCCGCTTTGAACAGCAAACTCATCAGCATGGTATTCACGCCGACAGATTTACCCGAGCCTGTGGTACCCGCCACCAACAAGTGCGGCATTTTTGCCAAATCGGCCATTACCGGCGCACCGGCAATGTCGTGACCTAACGCTAAGGTGAGTGGACTTCTTGATTCGTCATACGCATTCGAAGCCAGCACATCGCCCAAGCGCACAATTTCGCGCTGCTCGTTTGGCACTTCAATACCGACATACGATTTTCCGGGAATCACCTCTACAACACGCACGCTAATCACGGCGAGCGAACGCGCCAAATCTTTTGCCAAACCCGAAATGCGACTGGCTTTAATACCTGCCGCTGGTTGAATTTCAAAACGTGTAATCACGGGGCCTGGCTGCACCGACACCACTTCGGCACTCACACCAAAGTCGAGCAATTTAATTTCCAGCAAACGCGACATCGCCGCCAAAGAATCTTGCGAGTAGCCGCGTTTGTCCGCCGCTTTTGCTCTGTCCAATAAAGCCAGCGCTGGCAACTCGCCCGCCACGGCATCATCTGTAAACAAACGCGTTTGCTTTTCGCGCACCACGCGCTTACTCGGCTGCACTTTTTCTACCAATACCGGCGGCTCCACAATGACCGGCGCAGGTGCTTTGCGTTTTTCCAAACGCAAGCGGTGTGCATCCATCGTGCGCTGCCGTTCTTCGCGCGCATCATCGGCACTGCGTTTTTCATGGCGATCGCGCTGCACATCAATCACCGAACGGCGTGAATAACCGATAAGTGATAGCGTCAAACGCCCCACTTCATCCATCAACCACAACCAAGAAAGATCGGTAAAAATAGTAAAAGCAAACAGAAAAATAGCGCTTAATAAAGATGTCGCGCCCAACAAGCCCAGCATGTGTTCTGCCGCTTCTGCAACACCTTGCCCAATCAAACCACCGCTGGAAAACGGCAATTCGCTCGTCGCAGGCGCAGGCCATTGCAAAGTAGCTAGGCTCGTTCCCGCCACCATCACCAGCAACAAACCGATGCAGCGCAACGCCAACAGCGTAGGATCTAACGGTTCCAAGCGGTGACGTTTTTGCACGCGCAACACACTGTAAACCGCCAACAAAATTGGCAATAAATATGCAAGCCGACCAAACAAAGAAAACAACACATCCGCCAACCACGCGCCAACATAACCACCCAAATTGTGAACGCCGCTGGCAATGTCACTCATGGATGCCGTGCTAGACCAACCTGGGTCTGCGCTGCTGTAGGTCAACAAGGCAGCCAGCACAAAAAGAATAAACAGCGCCAACAGCAGCAGCCCAATTTCACGTACACCGCGCGCTACCGCAAGATTGGCGCGCGATGGCGCACTGTGTAAACGCGCGGACGCTTGCAACGATAATTCGCTCTGACGGGTAGAAGTTTTATTTGCAGGTCTAGCCATGATTTTTTATTGCACTCAACGCTGGCTAACCCAGTTTTCCAAAGCAGACAATGCGTTGGGCACGCCCGCTACATCTGTACCGCCGCCTTGTGCCATATCTGCACGACCGCCGCCTTTGCCACCGACTAACGGTGCTAAATCGCGAATGATGTCGCCCGCTTTGAAACGCGCCGTGAGGTCTGCTGTCACGCCGGCAATCAAGGTCGCTTTTTCACCTTCAGTAGAGGCCAACAAAATCACGGCTGATTTCAATTTATCTTTCATTTGATCCAAAGTCGCGCGCAGTGCATTTACATCCGCACCATCAATCTGCGCTGCCAAGACTTTTACGCTGTTAATTTCTTTGGCTTGCGCGCTAAGATCACCGGAGCCGCCACTCGCCAACTTCATTTTGAGTTGCGCCAATTGTTTTTCTAGCTGGCGATTGCTTTCCACCAAAGTACGCAATTTGTCAGAAAATCCGACGCGATTGGTTTTTAATGCTGCACAGGCTTCATCCACTTCTGTTTCTAGCGCATCAAAACGCGCCAGCGCCGTTTTACCTGTCACCGCTTCAATACGGCGCACACCCGAAGCCACACCCGCTTCTGACACGATACGAAACAAACCAATATCGCCAGTGCGCGTAGCGTGTGTACCGCCACACAACTCAACCGAAAACGCGTGACCTTCAGAAAAACCAGCACCCATGCTGAGTATGCGCACGCTGTCGCCGTATTTTTCACCGAACAACATCAGCGCACCTTTGGCTTTCGCCGCATCCATATCACCCACAGTCGTTTCAATGGCGGTGTTGCGACGAATTTCATCGTTTACCATTTTTTCTATGGCTTTCTTCTGCTCATCCGTCACGGCTTCTGGATGCGAAAAATCAAAACGCAGACGCTGATCGTCCACCAAAGAGCCTTTTTGCTGCACATGCGTGCCCAACACTTTGCGCAGCGCTGCATGCAACAAATGTGTAGCAGAGTGATTGGATGCTGTCGCCAAACGCGTCTCTGCTGCCACATTCGCATACAAGGCATCACCCAATTTGATGTAGCCGCGCGTCATCGTGACGTGATGCAAAATTGCGCCACCACTCTTGGTCACATTGTTCACATCAAGGTGTGCAAATTGCGTGTAGAGAAAACCGGCATCACCCACTTGCCCGCCAGATTCCGCATAAAACGGCGTGCTATCCAGCACTACGATACCTTCATCCCCTTCACGCAGTGCGTCAATTTGTTCAGTGCCGAGATAGAGCGCCACAACTTTTCCCTGCCCTTTCACCGCACTGTAGCCCGTGAACTTGGTTTCGACGTTTACCTTCACCAGCGTGTTGTAATCGAGATCAAACTTACCCGCATCTTGTGAACGCTTGCGCTGCTTTTCCATTTCTTGCTCAAAGCCCGCTTCATCCACACTCAAATTGCGTTCACGGGCAATATCAGCAGTTAAATCCATCGGGAAGCCAAAGGTGTCATACAACTTAAACACCACATCACCAGGAATCACCGAGCCTTGCAGCTCCGTTAAATCCCGCTCCAGAATTTTTAGGCCATTGTCCAGCGTGCGCGCAAACTGCTCTTCTTCTGTGCGCAGCGTTTTTTCAATATGCGCTTGCTGCTTTTTCAGATCGGGATAGGCTTCACCCATTTCTTGCACCAGCGCCGCGACCATCTTGTAAAAAAATACGTCTTTCGCACCCAGCTTATTGCCGTGGCGCACGGCGCGACGAATGATACGGCGTAGCACATAACCACGACCTTCATTGGATGGCAGCACACCGTCCGCAATCAAAAAAGAGCAAGAACGAATATGATCCGCCAATACTTTTAGCGATGCTTGATTGTCATTTTTACAACCCACCGCTGCTGCCGCCGCATTGAGCAGCGTTTGAAACAAGTCAATTTCATAATTGCTGTGCACATGCTGCATCACCGCAGAAATACGCTCCAAGCCCATACCGGTATCCACACTCGGCGCTGGCAGCGGATGCATTTCCCCATCGGCTGTGCGATTGAATTGCATAAATACGTTGTTCCAAATTTCGATATAGCGATCACCGTCTTCTTCTGGTGAACCGGGCACACCGCCCCAAATATGTTCGCCGTGATCGTAGAAAATTTCCGTGCAAGGACCGCAAGGGCCTGTATCACCCATCGACCAGAAATTGTCTGAAGCATACGGCGCGCCTTTGTTGTCACCAATGCGAATAATGCGCTCTGCCGACACGCCTATTTCTTTGTGCCAAATATCGAACGCTTCATCGTCGGTGGCGTAAATCGTCACCCACAATTTTTCTGGCGGAATGAATAGCCATTTGGGTGAAGTGAGAAACTCCCACGCAAAGCGAATCGCATCGTGTTTGAAATAATCGCCAAAACTAAAATTGCCCAACATTTCAAAAAAGGTGTGATGGCGCGCGGTGTAGCCGACATTCTCTAAATCATTGTGTTTGCCACCGGCGCGCACACATTTCTGTGAAGTTACAGCGCGGGTGTAACTGCGTTTATCCATGCCGAGGAAGCAGTCTTTGAACTGATTCATGCCCGCATTGGTGAACAACAGCGTTGGGTCGTCATGCGGCACCAGCGAGCTGCTGGCGACCACTGTGTGGCCTTTGCTGGCAAAGAAATCGAGGAAGGATTGGCGAATCTGGGCGCTTTTCATAACAACTCAAATAAGTACAGAAAAATACGGACAAAAGGTCGGGCGATTATACGATGACTCGGCTACACTCGAAGAATGGTATCGCTGTAAAGCGCCACCATCGGGTCGTTTGTCATCAAGCGCATTGGCTCAGACAAGGCTTGCGCCACCAACAGGCGATCAAACGGGTCTTGATGATGCGCAGGCAAATTCTCGACCGCCACGGCATGCTCGGGTGCTATCGACAACAGCCGAAAACCCGACTCCTCAAAGTAACGAACGGCATCACCACTGGACACCGGCATATCCCCCCGCCCCAACGCATGTTTGATGGCAATTTCCCACACACTGGCCGCGCTCACCCACACCGTGGTTTTTTCTGCGGCAATCAAGTTGCGAGCCGCAGCTGGCAGGCGCGGGCTATCGGTAATTGCCCACAGCGCGACATGCGTATCCAGCAGTAAATTCACGCGTCATTACCTGCAAATAGCGCCGCTACCTCGCTGTTGTGCCGGTCGATGTTGTCCGGCACTTCAAACATCCCTTTCGCCACACCGAGGCGCTTTCCCGCAGTGTTCACATCTATCGGCACCAACTTGGCTGCCGGTTTGCCGTTGCGGGCGATGATGATTTCCTGCTCCTTACCGCCCTCAATGGCTTCCACCAAGCGCGATAAAGACGATTTTGCTTGCAGCATGTTGACCGATAGCATGAGACTAACCCCGCTTAAATACAGGGTTAGTCTAGTCTGGCTAACTAATAACGACAAGATGCTGCCTCTATTTCTTTGGTAACAATTTTCGCACTATTATCCCGCCGCCCTAGGCTCGAGTCTTTTAGCATGCAAAAACACCCCTCAATGCTTATCACCGCCAGCCTACTGTTGTGCTCACTCAGTTTTTCTGCCCTCGCCGCACCAGAGCGCGTGATGCCGCAAGCTGGCTTGTGGCAGGTAAACAGCAGCACGTTTTTGTTTGGTCATGCAGTGCCAGACTTAAACAAATTGGTGCGTCAAGGTCCGCAAAAACTGCAAAATCACATCAACAATATGCTGCAACAAAATCGCACGCGCTTGAATGGCGATGGCACAGCCGCTGTATGCGTTAGCGAGCAACAGATTGCGAGCAATAACTATGTGAATGACAACGGCAGCGGTTGCACAGTGAGCCGAGGTAGCCGCATCGGCAATGTCTTGATATTTCAAACACAATGCGAAGCACCCAGTGGATTTGGTGTAACCACAGTGCACCTGTTAGACAGCCAGCATTGGGAGGCCACTTCACAATTTATCGTCACTATTCGCGGCATTGCACAAAACATCGACAACAAAAGTTACGGCACTTGGTTGAGTGCGAGCTGCTCCACAGAATAATTATTTCAACAACACACCCAAGGCTTCCAACTGCGCCAGCGTATCTTTAACTATCCGCAACAAAGCCTGTTGATCTGTCTGCTGCATTTCTTGCGCCAGCTTTTCTGAAACAGCGGCAACGCTGCACAATGCATCATCACCCAATAGTTGCAGCAAGCGAAAAGTTGCAGGATTGGACTCAATAAACTTCATTTCATCTTCTTGATTGCGATACATCAGCACGCAAGTAGGAACACTGTCTGTCTGCTGCGGCAGAAAGTCTTTGCCAATGCGGTGTACTGGGTGGTGATAAGACAACAGCCTGCACAATGGCGACAGTACAGGTTTATCACCCTCACGAACCGCATCTACTTCTACTACTGGCTCATGGCGCAGTGCAATCTCGCTCCATTCGTAGTGCGCCAGCTCATTGAGAAAAGGAAAATCACTGCTGTTATTGCGCTCATCAAATAAATAATCAACAAATTCACCAGCCACCCACGGAAACAGTGGCGTTCCACAGCGATGCAGCGTATAAAAATCTCTCACCAGTTCCTGCCACTGAGCATCATCTAAAATACTGCGCATAACCGGAAAAGCACCCGCCAACAATTGCACGATGTTGTTAAAAAACAAATTGCGATACACCTGCAAACGCCGTTCATCCATACCTTCTGGTGCAGGAAATAACTCAGGATTGCGCAGATGGTTGGCAAACTGCAATTGCTGTTCGCGCAGCTTAGCCATCGCGCCGCTCCTTGCTTTGAATGCTGCGTATTTGTTGCACTTCTGCCAACAATTCAGCAAAAGGTGGAAAGTTGAAATCGCGCTCCAGCAC
>CAZHQZ010000008.1:0-2503 GCA_964534675.1 uncultured Pseudomonadales bacterium
GATTTGGATTTGGCGGCCGTTGTTACTTACGAGCGCAATGCGTTTGGCAACAACATGGGCGACAGCTTGCAAGCTGTTGATGTGTACAAGTTTAAGAGCAAGAAGTGAGGGGTAGACAACAATGGCACACGGTCCAGCGAAAGGTTTGAGCCGGTGGTTGTTTACCACCAATCACAAAGATATCGGCACCATGTATCTGTGGTTCAGTTTTGCTATGTTCCTCTTGGGTGGAACATTTGCACTGATTATTCGTGCGGAGTTGTTTAAGCCGGGCTTGCAGTTGGTGGAGCCGGAGTTTTTCAACCAGATGATTACCATGCACGGTTTGGTGATGGTATTCGGTGCCATCATGCCGTCATTCGTCGGCTTGGCGAACTGGATGATTCCGATGATGATCGGCGCGCCCGATATGGCTTTGCCTCGAATGAATAACTTTTCATTCTGGTTGCTGCCGTTCGCGTTTTTGACGCTGGCTTCTACCTTGTTTATGCAGGGTGGTGCGCCCAACTTTGGTTGGACGTTCTACGCGCCGCTGTCTACCACTTATGCGCCGCCATCGGTCACGTTTTTTATCTTTGCCATCCACATCATGGGTGCATCTTCCATTATGGGTTCGGTCAACATTATCGCGACGGTATTGAATATGCGCGCGCCCGGTATGACTTTAATGAAGATGCCGATGTTCTGCTGGACTTGGTTGATTACTGCGTTTTTGTTGATTGCAGTCATGCCGGTGTTGGCGGGCGCAGTCACCATGATGTTGATGGATATTCACTTCGGCACGTCATTCTTTAGTGCAGCGGGCGGTGGCGATCCGGTATTGTTCCAGCACGTTTTCTGGTTCTTCGGTCACCCTGAGGTGTACATCATCATCCTGCCAGCTTTTGGTGTGGTGTCGCAAATTATTCCAACTTTTGCACGCAAGCCTTTGTTTGGTTACAGCTCTATGGTGTACGCCACGGCTGCGATCGCATTTTTGTCGTTCATTGTGTGGGCTCACCACATGTTTGTGGTCGGCATCCCAGTGGCGGGTGAAATGTACTTCATGATCGCGACTATGTTGATTGCTGTGCCCACCGGCGTAAAAGTGTTCAACTGGGTGGCTACAATGTTCCGCGGTTCTATCAGTTTTGAAACGCCGATGTTGTTTTGTATCGCGTTTTTGATTCTGTTCACCACAGGCGGTTTCTCTGGTTTGATGCTGGCGCTGGCGCCGGTAGACTTCCAATACCATGACAGCTATTTCGTGGTGGCACACTTCCACTACGTTATGGTGGCGGGCGCGCTGTTCTCTATGTCAGCCGCTATTTACTACTGGCTGCCTAAGTGGACTGGTCGCATGTATTCAGAAACCATGGGTAAAACGCATTTCTGGATTTCATTCATCGGCTTCAACTTGACGTTCTTCCCACAGCACTTTGTTGGTTTGGCGGGCATGCCGCGCCGTATTCCAGATTACAACCTGATTTTTGCAGATTGGAACATGGTGTCGTCCATCGGCGCGATGATTTACGGCTCTTCGCAAATTCTGTTCTTGTTTAATGTAGTGCGCACAATTGTTGCCGGCAAGCCGACAACAGAAGCTAAAACATGGGACGGTGCAGAAGGTTTGGAATGGACAGTGCCTACACCGGCGCCGTACCACACGTTCAGCGTGCCGCCGCAAGTTAAGTAAGTGAATAGTTGTAGTTTTAAGTAAGCAGCGGCACGACATTCATGGGGCAAGTGGATAAGAAAGGCGACAAATATATTGTCGCCAAGCTGTTCGTCGGCGCAGTGGGTATGTTTGCGTTCGCCCTATTTATCATGCCGCCGTTTTACAATTTGCTGTGCAGTGTGTTGGACATCAATTCACCGCGATTGAATGCCAAAAAACCCTACACAGCAGAAGAGGTTAAAGTTGATAAATCTCGTTTGGTGAAGGTGCAGTTTGTCTCCATCAACAATGCGGGAATGCCTTGGGAGTTTCGATCTGAGGTGGTGTCAGTCGATGTGCATCCAGGTGAGCCAACGCGTGTGGTTTTTTACGCGCGCAACCCGACGGATCACAAAATGATTGCGCAGGCGGTGCCCAGTATTGTGCCTGAACAAGCGGTAGAGTTTTTTCATAAAACAGAGTGCTTTTGTTTTACACAACAAACATTGGAAGCAGGTAAAGATATAGAAATGCCCGTGGTATTTATTGTGGATCAGGCTTTGCCGGCTGCTATACACACCATCACATTGAGTTACACCTTGTTTGATGTCACTGCCTCGGCACAGCAAACTGCCGAAGCAACAAAGAAGAATGAGTAAGAACATGTGAGCAATGCACCGTAGGTGCAAAACTCTTGAAAATAACGAAGTCATAACCGGAGAACATTATGGCAAGTGAACACGGTCAACAGACCTACTACGTTCCAGAGCAGAGCAAATACCCGCTGTTTGCTTCGGCAGGTATTGGCATGATGATTGTTGGCGTTGCCTCTTGGCTGAATGATATTCATGCCGCTAGGCAGGGCAG
>CAZHQZ010000008.1:2603-7225 GCA_964534675.1 uncultured Pseudomonadales bacterium
TCACCAACGAATTGCTGTGGAAAGGTTTTAGCTATAGCTGGCCTATGCTGCAAACTCCGCAGCAAGCCATTGGCGGCGTAGCTAACCAAATCGTTGCTAACACAGGCACGTTTATTGGTGCGCACAAAAGTATGTCTTGGCCCGGTGTTGCTGAAGCCGCGCATTGGCTGCCACTGTGGAACACTTTGTTTCTGGTGACATCTTCTATCACTTGCGAGTTTGCACATCATGCCTTGAAAGCAGACAAGCGCAGTGCCTTCAAATTGTGGTTGTTGGTTACCTTGATTCTCGGTTTTGCTTTCGTGTTTTTGCAAGCCAAGGAATACCATGAGGCGTATACAGAGTACGGCTTGACGCTAAAAGCCGGTATTTACGGCACCACATTCTTTATGTTGACGGGCTTCCACGGTTTCCACGTTTGTTTGGGCGCTTTCATGTTGTTGGTAATGTTCTTGCGTGCATTGAAAGGACATTTCAATAAAGACGATCACTTCGGTTTTGAAGCGGCCAGTTGGTATTGGCACTTTGTGGATGTGGTGTGGTTATTCTTGGTGGCTGTGGTCTACGTGTTCTGAGGAACACCGCAACGGTCAAAGGAAAGGCCCGCTTAGCGGGCCTTTTTTATGCGGTGAAGTTTGAGAGTTATTTTTGTGTAGGTTGTTGCAGTACGGCAGGGTTGTTCCAAGGCGCATGCGATTGCAGCTTGCCTGTGTAAAAGCCGTAAATCATCGTGGAGAGTAGGGCTGTGGCCAGTGTTACTCGCACCACTAAGCTGTGATAGGTGCGTTTCGATTTGGGGTCGCCATTGTCTTTAAACAGCAAATAAAGGCTGCGCAGCAGGCTAATTACCATGAGCAACAAGATCACCAGAATTAGCATTTGCAGTTGAGATGTAGACATGGCTGCCTCGTCAATGAATTACACGGTTCGCGGTTATTATAGCGCCCGTGACAGCATCGGGTGTGATGTGTATGGCTCGCAAATTCAAATTTGAATGGCGCATAACATTATTAGTTTTGTTTTTGTTGCCGCTGTTGATTGGGTTGGGATTTTGGCAACTACACCGTGCCGATCACAATCGCGCAGTGATGGCACAAGCTGAACAACAAAGAAAAGAGCCGCCAATTCCTTTGGCGGCACTGTTGCAAAAAACTTCCAGCGACAGCGAAATAAATAAAACAGATGCATGGCATTTGAAGCAGGTGACATTGCGCGGTCGTTGGCTGAGCAATGTGTTCTTGGTGGAGAATCAGATTTATGCAGAGCGCAATGGCTATTATGTTTTTGGCGTGATGCAGTTGGAGGGTGCGAGTTTGGTGTTGGTCAATCGCGGTTGGATTGCTGCTCCCGCGTTGCGCAGCGAATTGCCGACAGTTCCGCCTGTGGCTTTGGGTGATGAAATGGGCGAGATATATGTGTCGCCAGCGTGGGTGGAACACAAGCCGCTGTTTGCAGAAAAAGGTTGGCCAAAACGTGTGGGCAGAATCAATCTTGCCGGTGCGGAAAACGAGTTACACATGACGCTGCTGCCGGTGGTGGTGCGATTGCGAGAGGGTTCTCCCTCTGCGTTGGCGACGCAGTGGACTATCGTCAATATTCTGCCAGAAAAAAATACAGCCTACGCCATTCAGTGGTTTGCCATGGCGTTTGCGTTATTGGTTTGTTACGTTTTTTATTCGTACAGAATTGAATCAGTTAAACAGTGAGAGTTTTTTATGAGTGAGCGCACGGCGGTAGAGACACATCAAGGCAGGTATTTGCTACTGACGCTGATGTTGATTCCTATCATGGTTGTTCTGGCTGCGACTTTTGTTTTTTATACGGGCATTGGCTTGCCGAAAGAAACGCATAACAAAGGCGTGTTGATTACACCGCCACAGCAGATCAATGATATTCATCCTGTCGCTGCAAATGGCGCGCCGTTTGTTTTTGAGCGCAAGAAGCCGGTGATGTGGACGTTTCTAACCGTACATCGCGCTGCTTGTGGCGATGATTGCCGTCAGCGTTTTTGGATGAATCGACAAACGCGCACAGCATTGGGCAAATACCGCGAACACATCCGCCGCGTGTGGTTGGTCACGGAAGGAAAGCTGGATAGTGAAACAGAACAGTGGCTAAAGAAAGAGCATGCGGATGTCATCGTCTTGCAGAGTGATGATGCGCAGTGGAAAAAATTGTTGAGCCAATCCAATTATCGTAGTGCCGATGAGAGTCAAACCAATTTCTTTTTGGTTGACCCTAGAGGTTTTGTGATGATGTATTACACCGCACAAAACACCTATAAAGATGTCATGGCGGATATGAAGTTTCTGCTGAAAGACGTGGAGTAAGACATGCAACGTAAACCTGGTTTTTATTTGGCAGTTTTTGCTTTTTGTGTTGCGGTGGTGGTGATTGTATTGGGCGCATACACGCGTTTGGTGCATGCGGGTCTGGGTTGCCCCGATTGGCCTACCTGTTACAGTCATTTCTGGGTGCCGACTACGCCGGAAGAAATTCATCAAGCCAATCAAAACTTTTCAGCTACGCCTGTGCAAACGGATAAGACATGGCCGGAGCAAATCCACCGCATTTTTGCCTCCAGCTTAGGTGTGCTGATTATTGGTTTGTTGGTGATTGCTATTAGAAACCGCAAAGCAAAAGACCAGCCGCTTAAATTGCCAGCGTTTATGTTGGGCTTTGTTATTTTGCAGGGCTTGTTTGGTATGTGGACCGTGACACTGCTGTTGTGGCCGCAAGTGGTGACAGCGCATTTATTGGGCGGTTTCACTACTTTGTCGCTGCTGTGTTTGTTGGCACAGCGTTTAGGTGGATTTGTGTGGATACTGAAAAAAGAAGCATGGCAAAAAGTGATGCGCTTGCGCGGCTTGGCGCTGGCGGGTTTGTTGGCGGTGGTAATGCAAATTGCGTTGGGCGGTTGGACGACATCCAATTACGCCGCTTTGGCCTGCCCTGATTTGCCCACTTGTCACGGCGAGTGGTTGCCTGCGATGGATTTTTCTGCGGGATTTAATGTGTTTCAGCATATCGGCCCCAATTATTTGGGCGGGCAACTCGACAATGCGGCGCGCACGGCAATTCATTTTGCGCACCGCGTCGGCGCAGTGGTGGTGATGCTTTTGTTGCTGTCGCTTATTGTTGCGCTGTGGCGCACTGGTATTCGTGAATGTCGCCGCATGTCTTTTGCGGTGTTGTTGGTGTTGTTGGCGCAGTTAACCTTAGGTATTAGTAATGTTGTGTTTGGTCTGCCATTGTTTGTGGCTGTTTCACACAATGCCGTGGGCGCGTTATTGTTGTTGGTCATGGTGACCTTAAATCATCGCGTGTTAACGGCGCAGTGTCATTCATCTATTGAAGAAAAATAATATGAATTCATCTTCTGTGCAGGAACGCGCACTGTGGCGTGACTATTTGGAATTGTGCAAGCCCAATGTTGTGGCCTTGATGATTTTGACATCCGTGATCGGCATGTTGTTATCGGTGCCGGGTGCGGTGCCGTGGCATGTATTAGTTTTTGGCAATTTAGGGATTGCTTTGTGTGCGGCAGCGGCAGCGGCAGTGAATCATATTGTCGATCAGCATATTGATTTGAAAATGGCGCGCACAATTAATCGCCCAGTGGCGCAAGGCCGCATCAACAGCAAACAAGCAATGGTGTTTGCGGCGGTGTTGGGTGTTGCCGGTATGTTGGTGTTAAAAATGTTCACCAACGATCTCACGATGTGGCTGACTTTTGCCGCGTTGATTGGTTACGCCTTTGTGTATACGCGCTTTCTTAAACGCGCCACGCCGCAGAATATTGTGATCGGTGGTTTGGCTGGTGCAGTGCCGCCACTATTGGGTTGGACAGCGGTAACGGATCATATTCACCACGACGCGCTGCTGTTGGTGTTGGTGATTTTTGCGTGGACGCCGCCGCATTTTTGGGCGTTGGCGATTCATCGTCGCGATGAATACGCCAAAGCTGGTATTCCGATGATGCCCGTAACACATGGCATTAAATTGACGGCGCTGCATGTGATTTTGTACACCATCATGTTGATTGCAATTACGCTGCTGCCGTTTGCTACGGGTATGTTTGGCTGGCTGTATTTGTCCAGCGCGATTGTATTGGGTGCAGGTTTTTTGTATTGGTCAATTCAGTTGTATTGTGAAAAACCGCGTGCGGGCATGGAAACCTTCAAATATTCCATTATTTATTTGATGGCGCTGTTTGTGGTTATGTTGCTGGATCACTATTTGTAATTGAGGTGTTGAGTGAACGAGAAGTTGAAAATACGCTTAACCGTTTTTGTATTGCTGCTTTTCATGGGAGGCGTGGTGGGCGGCTTTGTACACCGCATGACGCAGCCCAATATTTTCAGTAAAGAAAAAATGGAAACCTATGGGGGTTATTTTTTTGATAAGCCGAGAATATTTCGCGATCCGGTTTTGGTTGACCAAGATGGCAAAGCGTTTGATCCCAAGTTTTTTGTAGGGAAATGGACGTTTGTGTTTTTTGGTTTTACTTCTTGCCCAGATATTTGCCCCACTACTTTGGGTGTGTTGGACAAGTTTTATCGCGAATTGCAGGAAAAGCACGAAGCCGATGGCGTGCAGGTGGTGCTGGTGTCGGTAGATCC
>CAZHQZ010000008.1:7325-10338 GCA_964534675.1 uncultured Pseudomonadales bacterium
TGCAGGAAAAGCACGAAGCCGATGGCGTGCAGGTGGTGCTGGTGTCGGTAGATCCTGCGCGAGACACGCCGCAAAAATTAAAAGAGTACACGGCGTATTTTAATCCGGCGTTTTATGGTGTGACGGGTGAGCACATGAACTTGGTGCGTTTTGCCACCGATCTCAATGCAGGGTTTACCAAGGCGCCGATAGATGGTGGCGGGTATTTGATGGAGCACAGCGGCAATATTGCCATCATCAACCCGCGTGGGCATTACCACGGCTTTTTCAAGCCGCCGTTTGATCCTTTAAATTTACGTTTGGCGTTTAACTCGGTGCGCGCGCAGTACGAGCGCGATTTTGGCGAATAAAGTGATTACATAAAGCCCAATTTTTTGAGTTGGGCTTCCATCTCTGCCCAGCTCCAAAATGCGCTCATGCGCGTAATTTTTCCTTCGGTGTTTACTTCGTAAATAGCCACCATTTCCACTTCTGTTTTACCTTTGCCCATATCATTGACAGCAGTTTGCAGCACGGCGCAAGAATAGTCGCCGCTGGGAATGCGTTTGTGTACGTTGATGGTTAATTTTGACGGACCGATCACCATGTCCCAAAACTTGGCAATGGCTGCTTTGCCGCGATGCCCTGCACCTGTGGCATCAAAGGGCGAAATACCTACAGGGTCTTGCACCACGGCATCGTCGGCGTAGAGCGCGAGCCAGTCTTCGCGATCGCCCTGTGAGGCAAGTGCAACCGATTGCATATTGGCGCGAATGGCGAGATGTTCTGTGTTGGCAGTCATGTAATTTTCCTGTGATGGTTAGTGCGTGTTTCAAAGTTGCAGCGAAGACCACAAGGCATCAACGCGCTGTTTGGTCGCCTCATTCATTGCAATCGCTTTGCCCCATTCGCGTTGCGTTTCGCCCGGCCATTTGTGTGTGGCATCCAATCCCATTTTGGAACCGAGACCGGAAACAGGTGAAGCAAAATCTAAATAATCGATAGGTGTGTTATCTACGAGTACCGTATCGCGTATCGGATCCATGCGCGTGGTGATCGCCCACACCACATCTTTCCAATCGCGCGCATTCACGTCGTCATCCGTCACGATGACAAACTTGGTGTACATGAATTGACGCAGAAAAGACCACACGCCCATCATCACGCGTTTGGCGTGACCCGGATATTGTTTTTTCATAGTGACGACAGCGAGGCGATAAGAGCAGCCTTCGGGCGGCAAATAAAAATCGCTGATTTCTGGAAATTGTTTTTGCAACAGCGGCACAAAAACTTCATTCAAGGCCACACCTAAAACAGCAGGTTCATCCGGCGGTCTGCCGGTGTAAGTGCTGTGATAAATGGGGTTATTGCGATGCGTGATGCGCTCAACAGTAAAAACAGGAAAGCGATCCACTTCGTTGTAGTAGCCAGTGTGGTCGCCGAAAGGTCCTTCGTCAGCCATGTCGTCAGGATGAATCACGCCTTCCAAAATAATTTCTGCGGAGGCCGGCACTTGTAAATCATTGCCAACGCTTTTAACCACTTCGGTTTTTTCACCGCGCAATAAACCGGCAAAAGCGTATTCGGATAGAGTGTCCGGCACTGGCGTGACAGCACCCAAGATAGTGGCGGGGTCGGCGCCTAGTGCGACGGAGACGGGATAAGGTTTGCCTGGGTTTTGTTGTTGCCACTCACGAAAGTCGAGTGCGCCGCCGCGATGTGACAGCCAGCGCATAATCAAACGGTTTTTACCGATCAACTGCATGCGATAGATGCCGAGATTTTGGCGCTCTTTATTGGGACCGCGCGTAATCACTAATGGCCAAGTAATTAAAGGTGCGGCATCTTCGGGCCAACAAGTTTGTATCGGCCATTGATACAAATCGACAGCATCGCCTTCGAGAATATTTTCCTGGCAGGGCGCGCTGCGCAGCACTTTCGGTGCCATATTCAGCACTTGTTTGAGTGTGGGCAGTTGACCAATTAAATCGCGGAAACCTTTGGGTGGCTCGGGTTCTTTCAAGTAGGCGAGTAGTTTGCCGACATCGCGCAAATCATCTACCGATTCACGCCCCATGCCCAGTGCCACGCGTTTTTCAGTGCCAAATAAATTGGCGAGCACTGGTGTTTTGTAGCCCTTGGGATTTTCAAACAACAGGGCAGGGCCGCCAGCGCGCAACACGCGGTCGCAAATTTCAGTCATTTCCAGATGCGGATCAACTTCGACAGCAATTCGCTTCAGCTCGCCCTGTTTTTCTAGGAAGGCGATAAATTCGCGCAAATCTTTGTATTTCATCGCGTGAGTTTTCCTTCCGCTGAAAAATTATTTTCGCTTCATGGAAGCGAAAAATTCTTCATTGGTTTTGCAATCTTTGAGTTTATCAACCAAGAACTCTGTTGCCGGTGCGTCTTCCATGTCGTGTAAGAGTTTGCGCAGTATCCACGCTTTTTGCATTTCTTCTTCGCCCATCAGCAATTCTTCGCGGCGCGTGCCGGAGCGACGAATATTGATGGCTGGGTAGACGCGCTTCTCGGCAATTTTGCGATCCAAATGCAATTCCATATTGCCCGTGCCTTTGAATTCTTCGTAGATCACTTCGTCCATTTTGGAGCCGGTGTCGATCAAAGACGTGGCGATGATGGTGAGGCTGCCGCCGTGTTCGATATTGCGCGCCGCGCCAAAGAAGCGTTTGGGACGTTCGAGAGCATTGGCATCGACACCGCCGGTCAGCACTTTGCCGGACGAAGGCACCACGGTGTTGTAAGCGCGCGCAAGGCGAGTGATGGAATCCAACAGAATGATGACATCCTGCTTGTGCTCAACCAGCCGTTTGGCGCGCTCGATTACCATTTCCGCTACTTGCACATGGCGCGTGGGCGGCTCATCGAAGGTGGAGGCAACCACTTCGCCGCGCACCGAGCGCTGCATTTCGGTCACTTCCTCAGGGCGCTCGTCGATCAGCAATACGATCAAATGGCATTCGGGGTTGTTGCGTGTAATCGCCTGCGCGATGTTCTGCATCATGATGGTTTT
>CAZHQZ010000008.1:10438-16546 GCA_964534675.1 uncultured Pseudomonadales bacterium
TCGCCGCTTTTGGCGTGGCGCTTGAGGATGGTGAAAATCACATCCTGTTTGCGATTGCGCGCCATGTTTTCCAAGCCGATGCTCTCGGCGATTTGCAACAGTTCTTCAATGGGTTTGGCTTTCAGATCCGTCAGGTTCATAGGTTTTGTGTCAGCTTCACGGTGGAGGGAGAAAGAGGGATTACCGGCGCAAGCGCGAGGAATTATCGAGTGTTTTGAAGTGTGGGAGAGATGTTGCTGTGCGGCGCTGTCGGTATTGTTGGGAGCGACTTGGGCGGGCTGCACGCTAAGACGGGCTAACTATATGTCTCCTTGCTTGATTTTGTCCAGAGGGCAAGGCGAGGAAACTTCACTGTTTCCTCGCGCATTCGGCCATCACAGATTGCTGTTGATGAACTCCACCAACTGCACTTTGGACAGTGCGCCTACCTTGGTGCCTTCCAAATTGCCGTTCTTGAAAATCATCAGCGTAGGAATGCCGCGAATGCTGAATTTGGCGGGCGTTTCTTTGTTGGCATCCACATCCATCTTGCAGATTTTGACTTTGCCGGAAAACTCTTTCGCCAGCTCGTCCAAGATTGGTGCAATCATCTTGCAAGGACCACACCACGCCGCCCAGAAATCGACTAATACCGGTGCGCCAGACTTGAGGACTTCGGCGTCAAAGCTGGCGTCGGTAACGTGGACAATGGCATCGCTCATGGCGTTCTCCAGTGCAGGTAATAGGGGTGCTCATCATAGCGCAAGCCGGTGGTCGCTCCAAGATTGGCTGTGTTTTTCTGCAAGGTTTATTGCGCGTGCAAGCGTTGACGCGTGGTGCGGATTACATCGCTGTCGGGTTGAAGTTTTAATCCCTGCTCCCAGATTTTTTTTGCTTCGGCCTGTTGTCCGGTGAGCCACAGCACTTCGCCGAGATGGGCGGCGACTTCATCGTCTGGATGCAGCGCAAACGATTTTTTCAAACGCAGCAGTGCCTCTTCTTTTTGTCCTGTGCGAAACATGAGCCAGCCCATGCTGTCGAGAATAGCGGGGTCTTGCGGCTGTAAAGCCAGTGCACGTTCGAGCAATTTTTGCGCTTCATCTAATTGTCGATTGCTGTCAGCCAGCAAATAACCGAGTGCGTTCAACGCTTCGGCGTTGTCGGGTTCGCTGGCGAGCACGAGGCGTAAATCCGCTTCGGCCGCTGGTGTGTTACCCGCTTTTTGATACACCAGCGAGCGCGCCATATTGAGGTCGACTTGGTGAGGATATTTTTGTATGGCTTCATTCAGCGCTGCGAGGCTGCGCGGAAAATCATCATTTCTGAACAGTGCATCCGCCTCGATTAAATACAGCGCCAGCGCATCCTTGGGGTGTGATTGCCGCTGCTCTGCCAACCACTGCTGCCCTTCTAAACGGCGGTGTTGCAGCAGCATTAAATCAAAGGCTTTAGTGGCGGCGGGTAAATATTCACTGCCGCCTTCCACGCGTCGGTAGTGTTCCAAGGCTTTGCTGTCTTTATGATCGTTTTGCGCTATTTCGCCCAAGTAAAAGTGAGCAGTATCGGCATTTTTTTTCAGAAACAACATCTGTTCAAAAAATTCGCGCGCTTGCGCGTAATCTTTCAGTTGATAGTTGACCATGGCGCGCGCGAGTAACAGATTGGGCTCCAGAGAATTGCGCTGCGCCATGTAATCAAATTGTTCGCGCGCTTTTTTCAAATCTTGTTCACTGAGCATGCGCGCATATTCCATGCGCAGTTTGTCGTTGTCGGGTTCGTCGTTGACAATATCGCTCATGCGTTTGATGGCAGTGTCTGGTCTGCCGCTTTTGTACAGCACATCCACTTCCAATAAACGTGCAGGTAAGTTTTTCTGATCGGTGGCGCGCACTTTTTCAATCAGTGACAAACTGTCGTCGTAGTGTGTATTGGCCGCTAACAGTGCGGCATTGCCGAGTATGATGTCTGCGTTGTCTGGGTTGTCGTGCAAGAGTGCGGTGTATTCACGACTCAGTGACGCGAGCGTTTTTTCCTTGGCTGCTGCAGGGTTGGTGGCAATGGCGAGAAACAGCGAACTGGCGTGCAGTGCCAATAAACGTTTGGATTGTTGCAGCGCGGCGGTTAATTGGCCGCTGTCGATAAAGTATTGTCCTGCGATGTAAATCGGTTCGGGGTTGTTAGGCGCAAGGCTGGCCCACAGTTGTGCGAGATCCAGTGCCGCTTGGTCGGCTTGCAAGTAACCGGCCAGCATGGTGGCGCGCCGAGCCACGCCGGCATCGCGCGTTTTGTACGCCTGCTGGTAATAGTTGGCCAGCGCGACATCCAGTTGCCCGCGATTGATGGCGACTTCCGCCACAAGCAGCGAGTACAGCGCATCGGGTGGGAAGGGGCGGTCAACAGTCGTCGTGGGTGTTTTGCTGGATGAATCGGGCGAGGTGTAGCTACAGCCGCCGAGAGTCAAGATCAAGCTGACAGCCAGCCAGCGGAGTGAAGCGTGTGAAGTGACCATGGTGACGCCTTGTCAGAAATTGCCCGGGCAATGATATAGAGAGACTACGGATTACCCAACACGAGCCGAACAGTATAATGGCGCGCGATTTCTGTGGGTTGCTGCATGTCTTTATTGGTTGTCGGTATCAATCACAATTCAGCGTCGCTGGCGTTGCGCGAGCGCGTCAGTGTTGCGCCCGCACAGATGACAGAAGCACTGAATGCGCTGTCGGTTGCGATGGGCAATGTGGATGCGGTGATTTTGTCTACCTGCAATCGCACCGAGTTGTATGTGGGTGCGCCGGTTGATGCACACAGCGTGCTGGATTGGTTGGCAGCTTTTCATCGTCTGAGTGCAGAGGAGCTGCGTCACTGTCATTACAGTCATCGCGATGAAGTGGCCGTGCGGCATTTGATGTTGGTTTCTTGTGGGCTCGATTCTTTGGTCTTGGGCGAACCGCAAATTTTTGGTCAGATGAAATCAGCGTTTGCGCAGGCTGTGGAAGCCGGCACTTTGAGCGGCGATTTGCATCAAACATTTCAGCAAGTTTTTTCGGTTTCCAAACGCGTGCGCGCAGAGACGGCCATTGGTCACAACCCCGTTTCGGTGGCTTACGCTGCCGTGCGTTTAGCGCAGCGCATTTTTTCCGATTTGCGCAACAACACGGCGCTGCTCATCGGCGCGGGAAAAACCATTGAACTGGTGGCGCGACATTTGCGCGAGCAAGGCATCGCACGGCTCATTATTGCCAATCGCACTTTAGAGCGCGCGCAGCAGTTGGCGGAGTCCATTCAGGCAGAAGCGATTTTATTGGGTGATATGCCTCTGCGTTTGCACGAAGCGGATATTGTGATTTCGTCTACAGCGAGTCAGTTGCCGGTGTTGGGCAAAGGTGCTGTGGAACAAGCTTTGAAACAGCGACGACATAAACCGATGTTTATGGTGGATATTGCCGTGCCGCGCGATATTGAAGCGCAAGTCGGCGAGTTGGATGATGTGTATTTGTACACGGTCGATGATTTGCGCGATGTGATTGACGAAAATTTGCGCGCGCGCGAGCAAGCCGCAGAAGAGGCGCGCGTGATTGTGGAAGAAGGTGTTGCGGCATATCGCCAAGGACAGTTTGAACAGGAAGCGGCGCCGAGCATTGTGGAATATCGCCGCAAAGCCGAAAACTGGCGCGATGCGGAAGTGGAACGCGCGCTTAAAGCAGTGGCGCAAGGGCAGGCGGTGGATGATGCGGTAAAAACACTGGCGCGCAATTTGACCAATAAATTGTTACATCACCCAACAGAAATGCTAAAGCGTTTGCCCAATCAACATTAGGCATTACTGATCTGTAGTGCGCTGCGGAGTTTTGCGGCGATAAATAGTGTATTGCCATGAGACATCACGGGTAATTTCATAATTCTTATTAAGAAACTCATAAAGTTCCGTAAATTTTTTTAGCCGATCACCGCCTGCAGGGTGAAAGAAATTCTGTATATGGACAAAAAATGTTGGTGGTTTGTTTTGCAGGTCGCGGATAAATTCTTTTCTTAGCTTCTGGGTTGTTTCAGAGTTGGTCTGTAAATAAAAGGGAATATCCTCTAAGAATCGCGTAGCAGAAGGGACGCGTGCAAGTAATAAAGCCCCCTGCCCGTCGCCAGAGCCATCAAAGCTCTGCACTGTATCGCTAGGCTTCATATTCTCTATTAGGTACCTGGCAATAATTTTTGATCTAATATTGTTGTTTTCTGCTGTGTAATACTTTGAGTATAAATTTTTTATATCAAAATTAGCTAGCGTATAGATTGAAGCTATGAATATCATTATAGAGAGAGTTGCAATATATTTTTCTGATAAATGTTGAATTTTGTTGACTGGAGTAAGAAGTAAAGAAAAACAAAGGATAGCAAAAAAATAAGTAGGTAATAGGTGAGCAAACCAAAACTTTCCCGCAATAACTTCATGCCATCCAATAGCAAAAGTTGTGACAGCTAAATACCGCAGACGAGTTATGGCAATCTGGTTGTTGCGATGTTGTCGCCATGCCCATAGCCAGCCGGGAATAGATAGTGTGCTTATGCCTAATAAATTGTAAGCCTGCCTATAGGCGAGAGATAAAAAGTGTTGCTTTGTGCTGCTGTAAGAGTGAAAGAAAGGGTCTGTTGATACATACAGCGGCGTATATGTTTTGTATAAAAGTAAGAGCTCTTTGTAGTCGGCGTGCTGCATTCCCCAAATTAATGGAATAGAAAACACAGCAAGAAATGCTAGTGCAATAGGCGGGGTAGTGGTTTTTAGTCGTTGCCAAAAACTGCCTTGCATTTTTGTAAGCAAAATCCAAAACAGCGCAGGAGCCACAACAGCAAAGTTGGGTTTGAGTGCGCAGGCGATACCGCACAGTGCGCCTATGCAAGCGGCATCGCGCATGGGCTTGACTGCGGTGTTGCACAGCAGCGCCAGTGCAGCAGCTATAGGGACAGTCGCTATGTAATCGCGCTGAAAAGCGGCGGTTGTGCCGCCTGCTATATAAAGCAGAGCGAACAATGCCGGTGCGAGCACTGCACTGGGTTTTGATAGCGGCGCGAGAATTTTCCAACTGCAAAACGCCAGCGCGGCGAGCACGCAGGCATCGAGAAAGCGAATGGGTTGTGCGCCATAACCAAACACTTTGCCGATCATGGCGTGTAAAAAAAATGGCCCAGGCAGATTGTTTTCAAAAATATCGCGATACAGCAAAAAATGTTTTTCGTTGATGAGATAGGCGCTGTAGTGCAGCATCGCCAAATCCATCTCTATCGGCTGGTATCTGGCTAGCCACAGGCAAATAAATACAGCGAGTGCGGCCAGTGCAGCACAAATCCATGCGGCGATATGTGTGACTTTCAGCACTGCGTACTCCTGAGAGGGGGCGGAATCGACGCCACATCATACCTGCTCGCCAACAAACAGGGATACAATGCCGCGCATTACCTGAGCCAGTCCCATGAAGCCGTCTATTCTCACTAAATTGCAATTACTGCTGGAGCGCCACGAAGAATTAGCTGCGCTGTTGGGTGATGCCGAAGTGATCGCCCAGCAAGAAAAATTTCGCCAGTATTCGCGTGAGCTTTCTGAACTGGAACCTGTGGTGGCAGCGTATCGCGCTTACTGCAAGGTGCAGGCCGATATACAAACCGCGCAAGAATTGCTGCAAGAGAATGACGCAGACCTCAAAGCAATGGCAGAGGAAGAACTGCGCACAGCGGACGAGTGTTTGCAGCAGTTGGAACAGGAGTTGCAGACGCTGTTGTTGCCCAAGGATCCTGATGATGGACGCAATGTGTTTTTGGAAATTCGCGCCGGTACCGGCGGTGATGAAGCAGCTATTTTTTCTGGCGATTTATTTCGCATGTACAGTCGTTATGCGGATGAGTGCGGCTGGCGCATTGAAATTATTAGCGAGCGTCCGGGCGAGCACGGCGGTTACAAAGAAATTATTACGCGTGTATCGGGTGCGGATGTGTATTCGCGACTGAAGTTTGAGTCTGGTGCGCATCGCGTGCAGCGCGTGCCGGCCACCGAGGCGCAAGGGCGCATTCATACGTCCGCCTGCACGGTGGCGATCTTGCCGGAGTTGGATGAAGTCGAAGCGATCAATCTCGATAAAAATG
>CAZHQZ010000008.1:16646-19099 GCA_964534675.1 uncultured Pseudomonadales bacterium
GTGGCGATCTTGCCGGAGTTGGATGAAGTCGAAGCGATCAATCTCGATAAAAATGCATTGCGTATCGACACGTTTCGTTCATCGGGCGCGGGCGGTCAGCACGTCAACAAAACCGATTCTGCGATTCGCATCACACACATTCCTAGCGGTATTGTGGTGGAGTGCCAAGACGAGCGCAGCCAACACAAAAACCGTGCGCGTGCAATGGCATTGCTGGTGGCAAAATTGCACAGCAGTGCCGTGAGTCAACAACAGCAACAGCAGGCCGACGAGCGCCGCAATTTGGTGGGCAGTGGCGATAGGTCTGAGCGCATACGTACTTACAATTTTCCGCAGGGAAGAATGACGGATCACCGCATCAATCTCACGCTGTACGCGTTGGATGAAATTATGCAAGGCAAATTGGATCTGGTTATCCAGCCTTTGGTGAACGAGCATCAAGCAGATTTGTTGGCGGCCTTGGGCAGCGAGTAACCATGTCGCTGCCGCATACTATCCACAACTGCCTCACGCAAGCTGCGATAGTGTTGCAAAACACAAGTGAAAGCCCGCGTTTGGATGCAGAAGTGCTGCTATCCACTTTGCTCAAACGCGACCGCACTTATTTGTATGCCTACCGTGAAACGGTTATTGCTGAAGACATTGCACAGGTTTTTTTTCAGTACGTTGCGCGCAGACAGCGCGGCGAGCCGATAGCGCACATTACGGGCAGTCGAGAGTTTTGGTCGCTGCCTATATCAGTCAATAACAGCACGTTAATTCCTCGACCAGATACTGAATTGCTGGTGGAAACTGCGTTGCATTTGTGCGACAAAAAAAATGCACGCGTGCTGGATTTGGGTACAGGAACCGGCGCAATCGCCTTGGCTTTGGCAAAAGAAAAAAGCACTTGGCAGATAGACGCAGTTGATAAACAGGTCGATGCAGTGCAGTTGGCGCGACGAAATGCGGAAGCATTAGCATTGTGCAATGTGCGCATCTATGAGAGCGATTGGTTTGCCGCAGTGCCTGCCTCGCAGTGCTTTGACATGGTCATCAGTAATCCGCCATATATTGCAGCGGATGATAAACATTTAGCAGAAGGTGATGTGCGCTTTGAGCCTCGCAGTGCGTTAGTGGCGGCTGATGAAGGTTATGCCGATTTATTTTTTATTGCGCGCACCGCAAAAATATTTTTGTGCGATGCTGGTGTGCTGCTACTGGAGCATGGGTATACACAGGGCGAAAAACTGCGCGTGTATTTGCAGCAGTGCGGTTACAGCAATATACACACCGTGTGTGATTACGGCGGCAATGAGCGTGTGACGCACGCAGTGTGGCGGGGCGAGGTGAAAAATGGATGATCGACAATTACTGCGTTACAGCCGCCATATCCTGCTGGAAGATTTGGATGTGGAAGGGCAGGAGCGCATCAATCGCGCACGCGTACTGATTATCGGTGCGGGTGGGCTAGGCTGTCCGGCGGCGATGTATCTTGCTGCGAGTGGTGTCGGACATTTAACGATTGCAGATGACGATGTGGTGGAGTTGAGTAATTTGCAGCGGCAAATTGCGCACGGCACGGCGGATATCGGCAATACCAAAGTGTCGTCTTTGGCGAAAACTTTGCACGACATCAACGCGCAAGTGGAGGTGAATGCGCTGGCGATGCGTTTAGAAGGCGATGCGCTGGCGCAGCAAATTATTGCCGCTGATGTAGTGTTGGATTGTTCAGATAATTTCACCACGCGCTTGGCAATTAATCGCGCTTGCGTGCAGCATCACACGCCCTTGGTATCTGGTGCGGCGATACGTCACGAAGGGCAAATTGCCGTCTTTAATCTGCATGCAGAAAGTCCTTGTTACGCCTGTTTATACGGCGAGCAAGATGAACAGGAAAATTTAACGTGCAGCAATAGCGGCGTGTTGTCGCCGCTGGTGGGCATCATCGGTGCGATGCAGGCAGCAGAAGCATTAAAAATTGTGGCGCATTATGGCGAGCCTTTGGATGGTCGCGTATTGTTGCTGGATGCGCGCAGCATGCAATGGCGCAGCTTACAGCTCACCCGAGATGCTGCTTGTGCGGTTTGTGGCAATAAAAGCTGCGTTTAAAACTGCAAGCTGCGCCCGCCGTCCACGTTGAAAATTTGCCCTGTGATGTAGGGCGCATCGCGCAATAAAAATAAGACCGTGCGCACAATATCACTGGTGTTGCCTGTGCGCTGTAGTGGAACGCGCGCCAGAATTTTTTCTTGTTGCAGCGCGTGGCTGTCATCGGCCGCGCTGGGCCAAAGTATTGCGCCAGGTGCAATGCCGTTCACGCGCACAGCGGGCGCTAATTCTACGGCGAGTGATTTTGTCAGCATCACATTGCCGGCTTTGGCCATGCAGTAAATAGTGTGTTGCGCTAAAGGTTTTTCCGCATAAATATCGGCCATATTGATAATGCAACCTGCCTGTTTTTTTAGCGCGGG
>CAZHQZ010000009.1:0-19046 GCA_964534675.1 uncultured Pseudomonadales bacterium
CGGGCAAAGGTGACAGATGCGCGCTGGCAATCTGTAGCAAAGCTACTGGATGCAAGGGTGTTTCTGTTATTTTTCTCGTTGTTTTTCTTGTTGATAGGCGCGGTAACGACATCAACAGGTTTGTACGGCTTTAGCAGTATTGATAGAGCATTGTTTCGATTGGGCGGCAGGCTGCAAGGTCAAATGCCTGATTTGACACCTGCTTTTGTGCGCATTGATGTGCCGCATGCAGAAATGCAACGTTTCTTGCATGACCCAGCCGGCGCTAGCGACATGATGGCATTTCTCACGCAGTTGCAAGCCAGCAGTATGAAAGGTGCTGCACTGGTTTTGCACGATACTTTATGGAATCAATACAGTCTTAATGATGTGGCAGAACACACGTCAACATCAGAGATGAGTGCGGCATCCGAACAGTTTCGCGCTATGGCGAGCAGAATGGCAATTTACCGCTCTTTGCTCGTTAATGAGCGCGTGCTGCGCGCTAAAGTGGTTGAACCTGCGCGAACGATGAAGTTTTTTTTCAGCAACGATGCGCTGCCCGTTTTGGCAACAGAACAAACAGATTTTATAGGGATCAGCGCACCACAAGCCGCGCATGGCGCATTAGAGCGACCTCTATTGTGGCGTGGAGAAAATGCCGTGCGTTACGATGCGCGTTTAGCCTTATTTGCCTTGCAGCAAAATGTGCGCAGTCCAGAGTGGTTGCCCAATCAAGGAATAAAAATGCAGGCGGTGTTGTTGCCTACATCTTCGTCGGCGGTGCTGCCTTTCTTTTCTGTCGATAACGGTTTTGTGCTTCCGCCGAGTATTCGTTATCCGCTGTCTGCTGTGCGCGATCAATCTGCGTTGCGTGTCTTGCAGAATAAAATTGTTGTGATTGGCGAAGAGCAGGATGTCGATGCGGATGATTTGTTATTGAGTGTTGCCAGTTTAAATCACGCCAGTTTCGCTGCGCCGTTTTCGGCATTTATTTGGCTGCACTTGTGTATTGCTGTAGCAATTGCTATTTATTTGTTTGTTTTGCCCTTGCTGAATATTCGATGGGGTGCTTTGTTATCCGCGTTAATGGTTGTTGCCTTGGTGCTGGCGCAACAAATCATGTTGAGCGTACATCGAGAATGGTTTCCTATTTCGCAGTGGTTAGTGTTTTTGTTGTTGGGGCATGGGCTGGTTTTCTTGTGGTGTGTAAAGCGCTCTTTTGATGGGCAAGAAAGAGAAAGAGTGCCTGTGAATAAGCCTGCGCCGACACCTGCATTGCAGCGCACGGTGCAAACGAAGCCTTCTTTCTGGTCAAAACTGCAACGCAAACAGCAAGCGCCACCGCGCATTCCTCCCACAATGGCAGGCGCTGCAACAGCATCGGATTTTGAAGATTCCACCATTGTTGCCACGGCGCGCAACCGCCAGTACGCCAGTGTGTCACCCTCGGCTCGCGACACTTCAGCAAGACAGCACCTCGGTCGCTATCAAATTCTGCGTGAATTGGGGCGCGGCGCGATGGGTGTGGTGTATTTGGGTTTTGATCCAAAAATTGCACGGCAAGTGGCGATTAAAACACTGCACTACAATCAGTTCGATGCCTCTGAATTGCCCAATATCAAAGAGCGATTTTTTCGTGAGGCGGCAGCGGTCGGCAAATTGCGCCATCCCAATATTGTGACTATTCACGATGCAGGCGAGGAGCGCGATTTGGCGTATATCGCAATGGATTTTGTCGATGGTGTCGCGCTATCTGCACATACGCGCAAAGAACAACTGCTGGATGTGGAGTTGGTGTACTACATCATGACTATGGCGGCCGATGCAGTGTACTGCGCACACACGCAGGGCATTATTCATCGCGACATTAAACCCAGCAATATTTTGTATGACGAAAAAACCAATGAAGTGAAAGTGGCGGATTTTGGGATTGCACGCGTGATGGATGGCTCGGCAACGCGCACGCGCACGGGTGATTTGTTGGGTAGCCCACTGTATATGTCGCCGGAGCAAATTCGTGGCGAATCGGTAGATTTTTATACCGATATTTTTAGTTTGGGCGTGACTTTTTATCAGTTGTTGACGGGTGAATTGCCATTCAAAGCCGATAACATCGCCAATCTCACCTTTCAAATTGTGCAATGTAAGTACAAACCTGTGGACGAAGTGCGCCCTGAGTTGCCCGCTAGTGCTAAGCGTATTATTGCAAAAGCGTTGCAAAAAAACCCGGCTAATCGCTATACCTCTGCCGCCGAAATGCAACGCGCGTTGCAGGATGCTTATGCGCGCGATTTTTCTTGAGTTTATGAGTTGCTGGCAATGAAAACGCAGTGGCTTGTTACTGTGCTGGCCAAAGAGCTGGGGCTGGAGAACAGCTTTGCGTCTATGGATGCTTGTCTTGCTTTGCAGGGTAAGCAAATTAGCAAAGGCCCCAGCAATACCGTTACGTTGCACGAAGTTAACGGGCAGGTGTTTTACATGAAACGCTTTGTGCCGGGCAAGCGGCGTGTGCGAAAGTATTTTGTGCGCTCACGCGTGCGAGCAGAGTGGGAGCATCTGCTCTGGTTTCAGAAAAACGGTATAGCAACGCCAAAAATTTTAGCGTATGGAGAAGAATATCGCACAGGGCAGTTTGTTCGAGGTGTGTTGGTAACCGCAGCGCTGCATGATGCGAAAGATATGGAGAGTCTCGCCAAAAATCATAGCACGCTAATTTTTGACAGAAATAAGTTTCTGGTTATTGCTAAGAAAATTGCATCCTACGCCGATATTATGCACAGCAATAACTTTACACATAATGATTTGGATTGGCGCAATATTTTGGTGACAGATGCGCTGGATGTGTATTTTTTTGATTGTCCGGGTGGGCGATTTTGGGTGTGGCCTTTTTTGGAATATCGTATTGTTAAAGACTTGGCGCATTTAGATAAAATAGCCAGAGAGTGTGTTCCTTTGCGTTGGCGACTGTGGTTTTACAAACAGTACACGGGAAGAAAAAAACTCAATACAGCGGACAGGGTTCGTCTGCAAAAAATTGCGCGTTATTACGACGGCAGATAGTTGTCTGTTTTAAAGCGAAGCCAGGGAGGGTTTCTGAGTGTTCAACAAAATGGCGGTCGCCTGGGTGTGCGGCGCGTTACTTGCATTATTTCGTCAAACTGTTTTATCAGAAGCACTGATTATTGCCGTGGCGGTGTCAGGGTTTGTCTGTCTATGCTTGCGGCGGTGGTGGGCTTTGCTGTTGGCTTGCTTGCTACTGAGTTTTGCTTGGAGCGTTTTTTATAGCCAGCAGGCGGTAAATCAATGGCTGTCTGAGAGGCAAGAGGGCGAAACGGTAGTTGTTTCTGGTCATATCATCGATTTTCCGCGACCTTCAGGCAATGATTGGCAATTTGATTTTCTGCCCGATGCATGGTCAGGGAAAATACGACTCAGCGCAAAAGCAATACCAATACCAGATCATAATTTCCCCAGTTTTTCTTGTCACTACCGCTTGCGTGTCAAATTAAAACAGCCGCGCGGCTTGCTGAATTTTAATCAGTACGATTATCAGGCTTGGTTGTTGCAAGCGGGCTATGTGGCAACGGGTTATGTGCAAGCGGTAGAGGCTTGTGACCCTTTAGTGCCCAATATTTTTTTGCGCTGGCGGCAGCGCATTAACACAGCTTTGATGGCAGCGAATCTCAGCAATTATGCCAGAAGCACTTTGTTTGCACTGCTGATAGGAAACTACGCCGGTATTGATAGTGTGCAGTGGCGTGTGTTGCGTGACAGCGGCACGATACATTTGTTGTCTGTTTCTGGTTTACACATTGTTTTAGTGGCGGTGTTGTTTCATTTTTTGGTGAGGTGCTTGGTGTGTTTTGCCGTGTTTCCGTTGCGCTATTGGCCTGCGGATCACTGGGCGAGTGTCGCCGCTTTGAGTGCTGCAATTTTTTATGCCTTGCTGACAGGATTTTCTGTCGCTACACAGCGTTCACTCATCATGGTGGCTGTTGCTGTGTTGCAGAGCGTTGTCTATGGCAAGTTTCGCGTGTCATTTATTTTTTTGTTATCACTAGTGCTGGTGGTGATGGTAAATCCGTTGTCCATATTGTCGGTCAGTTTTTGGTTCACTTATCTGGCAACGGCGGCGCTTTTGTTGGCAAGTGGTGGTGCAGAGCAGCGCAATCTATCTTGGGTATATCGTTATTTTTTTGAGCCATTTCGTCTACAGCTCATTATGTTTCTGGTGATGATGCCAGTGCTGCTGTTTGTGTATGGCAGAGTGTCTTTGTTGTCGCTGCCTTTAAATCTGTTGGCAGTGCCGTGGGTAAGTTTTGTTTCTCTGCCGTGCGGGTTCGCTGCGCTGGCATTGATGCCTGTTTCCAATTATCTCTCCAATATGGTATTGCAAATAGCAGGGTGGTCTTTGGATATTTATTGGCGAGTGATGCAAGAGGTGTTGCGTTGTTTGGGTGAATGGCAGTTGCAGATGGGAGGAGTCAGTTTTACTACACTGTTGCTATCTCTGTTTGGTGTGTGTTTGTTGTGTTTTGGCGAGCGTTACCGGCGCTGGCGTTTTCTGGGGTTGGTGTTGTGTGTATTTTTGTTTCTCCCACAAACCATGCCAGTGCCAGAAAAAACCGTAGATGTGCAGGTGTTGGATGTAGGGCAGGGCTTGGCAGTTGTTCTGCGCACGCGGCATCACACTTTGGTGTATGACACAGGTGATAAACATTCAGAGCGTTTTGATGCGGGGCGAGACATTGTTGCGACTGCTTTACGCAACTGGCGTATCCCTCGTATCACGATGTTGGTGATAAGCCATGCAGACAGCGATCATGCAGGCGGTCGTGAAGGTTTGTTGAGCGAAATAGAGGCGCAGCAAAAATGGTCTGGCACGCCAGATCAGTTGCACGACCGTGAATATTTGCCGTGCAACGCTGGTATGCACTGGCGTTGGGATGGCGTTGATTTTCAAGTGTTGTATCCCATAGAAAATCAACGCAGTGCAACATCAGACAATAACCGCAGTTGTGTGATTCAAATAGATGCAGGCGGTAAGCGTTTATTGTTGATGGGTGATGTAGAAAAAAATGGCGAGCAACAAATGTTAAATGCGGGCATGGATTTGCGCGCGGATATTTTAGTGGCTCCGCACCACGGCAGTAAAACCTCATCGTCACCTGCATTGCTGTCGGCAGTGGGAGCAAAAACTGTCGTCGTCAGTGCTGGGTATCGCAATCGCTTTCACCATCCTGCACGCGTGGTCAGCGAACGTTATGCACATATGGGCATGGCAATGCTCAACACGGCTGAAGTAGGCGCTGTACAAATTCGCTTAGCTACTGGCGAAGTTCAGATCAAAAAAGCACTGTGTGAGCAGCCGGTTTTCTGGCGTGAGGCAAGATACAATACACACTGTTCTCACTCGCCTGTTATCCCATGATTGTTTTATCTGAAATTAGTTTGCAACGCGGCGTACAAACGCTGTTGGAAAAGGCATCACTGCGCATCAATCCGGGGCAGCATATTGGCATTACAGGGCGCAACGGCTGCGGAAAATCCAGCTTGTTTCAACTATTGCAGGGTGAAATGCAACTGGATGCGGGCAGTATTTCTGTGCCACCTAACTGGCGCATGGCGCACATGGCGCAAGAAGTGTCGTCCAGTGATAGAACAGCCTTGGATTATGTATTGGACGGCGACAAAGAATTGCGTCGCGTGCAAGCGGTGATCGCCCAAGCAGAAATGGATGAAGACAATAATGCGCTGGCACACGGTTATGCTGATTTGGAAGCGTTGCACGGTTACGATGCAGATTATCGCGCCGAACAATTGCTGCACGGTTTGGGTTTTTTGCAAGCGCAATGTCACTTGCCGGTGAACAGTTTTTCAGGTGGTTGGCGCATACGTTTGAATTTAGCGCAGGCTTTGATTTCGCGCTCTGATTTATTGCTGCTCGATGAGCCGACTAACCACTTGGATTTAGAAGCTACGTTGTGGTTGGAGCAGTGGTTAAAGGCGTATCCAGGTACCTTGTTAATTATTTCTCACGACAGAGAGTTTTTGGATAATGTCGTGGATGGTATTGTCCATGTGGAAAACCAGCAGCTTAATTATTATCGTGGCAACTATTCCAGTTTTGAAAAAGCGCGCGCGGTACGCTTGTCGGAAACGCAGGCTTCATTTGATAAGCAGCAGCGCCGTGTAGCAGAGATTGAAGATTTTGTGCGCCGCTTTCGCGCCAAAGCCTCCAAAGCCAAACAAGCGCAGAGTCGTATTAAAGAATTGGAACGCATGGAGTTGATTTCTCTGGCGCATGTGGACTCTCCTTTTCACTTTACATTCCGCGACAGCGAAAAAACCTCATCGCCATTATTGGTGTTGCGCGATGCAGACATTGGTTACGGAGAGCGTGCGCTGTTGCAAAAAGTGCATGTGAACTTGCAGCCTGGCGCGCGCATTGGTTTATTGGGTGTGAACGGCGCGGGTAAATCCACCTTGATTAAAGCGTTGGTGGGAGATCTACCATTTCTGACCGGTGAACGCGTGACAGGTGAGCATTTGGCGATAGGTTATTTTGCGCAACATCAGTTGGAAGCTTTGGATATGAATGCCAGCGCGCTGTTGCATATTCAACGCATATCACCCAATGCAACCGAGCAATCCATACGCAATTTTTTGGGAAGTTTTGATTTCCATGCCGATAAAGCGCTAGAGCCCATTGCGCCTTTTTCTGGCGGTGAAAAAGCGCGTTTGGCTTTGGCGATGGTGGTGTGGCAGCGCCCGAATTTATTGTTATTGGATGAGCCGACGAACCATTTAGATTTAGAGATGCGCGAAGCCTTAACAGAAGCGCTCTTGGGCTACGGTGGTGCTTTGGTGGTGATTTCTCATGATCGTCACTTGTTGCGCAACAGTGTGGATGAGTTTTGGCGCGTGCACGACGGGTCGGTGACAGAGTTTGACGGCACGTTGGAGGATTATCACAAACAATTGCACAAACCCAGCGCGACAGTTGCAGAGCAGCCATTGCAAGCGCAAAATACAGGGCAGGATCGCAAAGTGCAGCGCAAGCAGTCGGCGCAGTCGCGTCAAGCACTGGCGCCTCTGCGTAAACGAGTCGGCGAACTAGAAAAACAAATGGCCAACCGCCAAAAGCAGTTGACCGATGTAGAGCAAAAGCTGGCAGACGCTACCTTGTATGAAGCGGCACAAAAGTTGCAGCTACAAAAAATACTGGAAGAGCAGGGCGTTCTGCGTAAGCAGATCGACGATTTAGAAACGGAATGGCTTGCCGCGCAAGAACAACTGGAAGCAACTAGCGAAGATTAATAACAGGAGAAAAGTATGACGGCGATAGGATTGCAAAAATGTTTTTCAGAAGCGACGCTAAATGGTTTGACATTGCGCAATCGTATTATCAAGGCTGGCACGTTTGAAGGCAAAACGCCGCACGGTTTGCCTTCTGCGGATTTAACCGAGTTGCATCGCCGCATTGGTGAGGGCGGTACAGGCATGACGACAATTGCCTACTGCGCCGCTGAAAATAATGGCCGCCTGCATGCAGACATGATGTACATCGACGAATATGTGCGCGAGCCGCTGTCGCAAATGATTGCCACCATCAAAACAACCGGTGCCAAAGTATCGGGGCAGTTATCGCACGCAGGTGCGATGACAAAAAATAGCGAGATGGATGGCTGGATCGCCAAGAGCGCATCGTTCGGCCCTAATTTATTGGGCATGGCTTACGGTAAGTTTTTATCGTTGGGTATGACGCGCCCGCAAATGCGTGAGCGTGCGCAGGTGATGGCGCGTGCAGCGGCATTTATGCGTTCAGTGGGTTTTGATGCCATCGAAATCCATTTTGGTCACGGTTACGGTTTGAGTCAATTTATGTCGCCCATCACCAATCGCCGCAGTGATGAATACGGCGGCAGTGTGGTGAATCGCATGCGTTTCCCGTTGGAAGTATTGGCAGCGGTGCGCAAAGCCGTGGGCAGTGATTTTCCTCTGCTGGGAAAAATTAGCATGTCGGATGGCGTGCGCGGCGGCACGACTTATGAACAATCGCTAGAGATGGCAGGCATGCTGGATGATGCGGGTTTGGATTGCATTATTCCCAGCGATGGCACCAGCTCCATGAACCCGATGATGATTTTTCAGGGCGATAGCATTCAACCGGGTTTAATCGAACATGAAACCAATCCCTTGATGAAGGTGGCACTAAAAGCCATCGGTGGGAAACTGTTTCGCCATTATCCTTATCACGAAACGTATTTATTGGAAAACGCACTGCGCATACGTGAGCGCGTAAAAAAAGGTGCTGTGTGTTATGTGGGCGGTGTAGATAGCAATGCCGCCATTGAGCGTGTGATGGGCGGCGGTTTTGATTTTATTCAGTTGGGTCGTCCGTTATTGTTTGATCCAGACTTTGTTAAAAACGCACAGGCCGATGCAAGCTATGTGAATGGCTGCACGCACTGTAATCAGTGCGCGGGTTTGATTGAAGCGCCGGGTGGTATTCGCTGTACGGTGCGTCAGCCGTAAGAATTATGCATAAATGCGTGGCACGCGCGCAGAAACAGAAGTGAGCAATTCGTAAGCAATGCTACCAGCAGCTTGCGCCACTTCTGTGACTGAGACCGTGTTGCCCCACAGCTCCACATAATTGCCCATTAGCGGTTTTTTTATTAAAGCTGTGCAATCAATGGCAATCGTGTCCATCGACACGCGCCCCACCACTGGTGCGCGCTGTCCGTTAAATCCTACTGCGCTGTGATTGAGCGCTGTGATGGGGTAGCCATCGGCGTAACCGGCAGCAACAAACGCGATACACGAATCTTTTTCTGCGCGCCAGCGTTGGTTGTAGCCTGTGGTGTCGCCCGCAGGAATCATGCGGGTGCCAATTACCTGCGCTTCTAATTGCATCGCCGGTTGTAATTTGTGTGGTGAATTTTCTAAGGGATTGATGCCGTACATCATCAAACCTGGGCGCAACCAACCGCGATGCGCAGCAGGCCACGCCAAAATGCCAGCGGAATTGGCGAGGCTGTGATTGTTTAAAGTCAAATAGTTTGTGTGTTCTGTGTAGCATTGAATTTGTTTTTCTGTGGTGCCTTTTTCCGGTTCATCCGCACAAGAAAAATGTGTCATGCCGATAATTTCGCTGCACCACGGTAAAGCGCGCAGTTGTTGAAAAGCGTGTGCATATTGCGTGGGATGAAAACCGAGGCGATGCATGCCGGAATCCATCTTCAACCAAAGATGCGTTTTATGTGCGGCGTGATAACGGTGCGCAGCTAGCAGTGTGAGGTGGGCAGGATCGTGCACCACAATATCCAGTTGCAGCGCAATGGCAGCAGACAGCTCTGCGTCACTGCTAACGCCGCACATCAATATCAGGCGATCTTGATAGTGTGCATTGCGCAAAATTTTTGCTTCTTCCAAACGCGCAACAGCTAAGGCATCGCTGTGTTGTGTAACGGTTGGCAGCAATCCCACAATGCCGTGACCGTAGGCATCCGCTTTGACGATGGCGAGTATCGGGCTATTCGGCACCAGATGACGTATGTGCATGAGATTGCTGGCAAGGGCAGCAGTATTGATAAGGGCGCGGGTTTTCATGTGTTTCGCAGTGAATGATTCGGTTCCATGATACTGACTTGCTGCTAGACTGACGAGCAGCACACGGGCGGGAGTAGAAAAAATGTCCAAACACTTTGGCAGCAAACTGGTGATCGCGATTTCTTCGCGCGCGCTGTTTGATTTGGATGCCAGTCACGCCATTTATGAGCGAGAGGGATTGGCCGCCTACGCCGCGCATCAGGTGGCCAACGAGGACAACCCGCTGCAACCGGGTGGTGCGTTTCCTTTGGTGCGCAAACTGCTCGCCATCAACAGCCAACTTGGCGGTGAGCCGCGTGTGGAAGTGATTCTTTTGTCGCGCAACACAGCAGACACGGGCTTGCGAATTTTTAACTCCATTCAACACTACGGCTTGCCGATAGTGCGTGCAGCGTTTTGCGGCGGACATTCACCATACCCGTATGCCACCGCATTTGGCTGCCATTTGTTTCTCTCGACTGAAGCGGAAGATGTGCGCTTGGCGCTGGAAAACGGTTTGGCGGCGGCAACTTTGTTGCCATCTTCAAACGTGCAACAAGAAGGCGGTGAAATTCGTTTTGCTTTCGATGGCGACGCAGTTTTGTTTTCTGATGAAGCTGAGCGCATTTACAAAACACGCGGTTTGGATGCGTTTGCTGCCAGTGAAAAAGCAGCGGCACACGAGCCTTTAAGCGGTGGTCCGTTCAAGCCTTTTTTGCAGGCGCTGCAAATTTTGCAAACAGAGTTTGCCAACGACACTTGCCCCATTCGCACCGCATTGGTGACAGCGCGTTCCGCACCAGCACACGAACGCGTAATACGCACGCTGCGCGCTTGGCAAATTCGTATTGATGAATCACTTTTTCTCGGCGGTTTGGCAAAGGGTGAGTTTTTGCGCGCTTACGGCGCGGATGTTTTTTTTGACGATCAGCAAGGGCACTGCCAATCGGCCTCGCAACACGTTCCCACTGGGCATGTGCCGCACGGTGTTGCCAATGAGTAACTTAGAAAAAAGAGTTGCGCAATGAAATTGCAGCAACTGCGTTACATATTAGAGGTGTCGCGCCAAGGATTAAATATTTCCTCTGCGGCCGAAAGCCTGCACACCTCACAACCTGGCATCAGCAAACAAATTCGTTTGCTGGAAGAAGAATTGGGGGTGGAAATTTTTACGCGCAGTGGAAAACATCTCACGCATATCACGCAGGCTGGTGAAGTGATTTTGCAAGGCGCGGAAGAAATTTTGCGCCGCGCTGACAGCTTACGACAGATTGCGCAGGAGTTTAACGAGCCAGGAAAAGGCAGTTTGAGTATTGCCACCACACACACACAAGCGCGCTACGCTTTGCCAGAAGTGATTGCCGCTTTTACCAAACAATATCCAGAAATCTCCCTACATATTCATCAGGGAACGCCGACACAAATTGCGCAAATGGCAGCAGCAGGCGAGGTGGATATCGCTATTGCCACCGAGGCAATGGAGCAGTTTTCTGAATTGATTACGCTGCCGTGCTATCGCTGGAATCGCTGTGTGCTCGTGCCACGCACGCATCCCTTGTGCGAGCTGCCATCGCTCACGCTGGAGGTCATCGCGCAATATCCTATCGTGACCTATGTTTCTGGGTTTACAGGGCGATCTAAACAAGATGCTGCGTTTTTACGCGAGCATTTAATTCCGCAAGTGGTGTTCACCGCAACCGATGCTGATGTCATTAAAACCTATGTGCGTTTGGGTTTGGGAATAGGGATTATTGCGCACATGGCGTTTGATGCAGCGACAGATAGTGATTTGGTGGCGCTAGATGCTAGTCATTTATTTGAATCCAGCGTGACACGTTTAGGCATACGGCGCGGCACCTTTGTGCGCGGTTATTTGTACGATTTTATTGCGCGTTTTGCGCCGCATTTGAATAAACAGTGCGTGATGGCTGCCTCGCAATTAACAACAGCCGCCGAGCGTGTTGCACTGTTTATGGATGTTGATTTGCCCGTGCGTTAATTTTTTTATTGATGATCTAACGCAGTGGCGCACGACATTCCCAGCAGCGCACATACACATGGTTTGGGTCATTAAAACGCTGCAAAGTATTGATGCTTTGCAATGCAGGCAGACGCGCTAACCATTGCGCCCACTGTGTTAATTGCTGTGGCAAAACAGTGGTGCTAAACAATTCTTGTTTGAACAATTCCCACGGGCTGAGTTCTGGCTCTAAAAAATCCGGTTCGTATTGTTTGAGATTGGCGAGGCGCGCAGCGGCGGCAATCGCATCATCCAATTCGCCGATGTGATCCACCAAACCCAGTTGTTGCGCGTGTTTGCCTGTCCACACGCGTCCCTGTGCAATGCCGTTGATAGCTTCGGGTGTGCGTTTGCGACCAGTAGCGACTAAACGCAAAAATTCTTGATAAGTAAATTCAACGCCCTGCTGTAAAACGCGCGCTGCCATGGGGCTGATCGGTCTGTCCATGGTTTGTGCGGCGATGTCTGCCAGCGCATTGGTGCTGTAGCCATCGCTGTGTACGCCCCAGCGGCTCAAAGTATTTTCTAAAGTGGGCACGATGCCAAACACGCCGATGGAGCCGGTAATGGTGGTGGCAGAAGCCCAAATTTCATTGGCGCTGGCGGCAATCCAATAACCGCCGGAGGCGGCCACGCCGCTCATGGAAGCGACGACTGGTTTGCCGTCGGCTTGCGCGGCGGCGAGTTCATTGCGAATTAATTCAGCGGCGAAGGCGCTGCCGCCAGGGCTATCTATGCGCAACACGATAGCGGCGACATTGCTGTCTTCACGCGCGCTGCGAATGAGCGACACCAGTGTTTCTGCGCCAACTGTGCCGGCAGGTTGGTAGCCTTCCACGATGTCGCCACTGGCCTGTATCACCGCAATCTGACGCGTTTTTTCCAACAAACGACTGGGCTCTTTGCGCTCCATCATCATGTGGTAATAAGTGGAGGCATCGACCGTGTTGGGTTTGTCGCTGCCCGCAAGTGTGTCGATAATTTTTTCAGCTTCTTGGCGTGTAGCCAGCGCGTCCACCAAGCCGTATTGCTGTGCCAGTTTGGCGGCATTGTTTTGGTTTTGTGTGAGTAGAGTGTCTTGCTGATTGATGAAATTATCAATACCGCCCGCTGGCAGTTTTCTGCGCTGTTCAATCGCATTGCGATAAAAACTCCATTGCTCATTCATCCACTGTGCGAGGTTTTCACGCGCTTCGGGTGACATATCGTTGCGCATAAAAGGCTCGACAAACGATTTGAATTGTCCGGCGCGAAAAACGTGTACGTTGATGGCTAGTGTGTCGAGCAAATCTTTCAGATAATTTTGATATGCGCTGAAGCCGTGTAGTTGCACGCTGCCCATCGGGTTGAGGTAGATTTTGTCGGCCACGCTGGCGAGGTAGTACTGCCCTTGGCTGAAATTATCGCCAATCGCAATCACCGGTTTTTTACTGTCTTTGAAAGCGATGATGGCTTGGGTTAAAGCATCCAGCTTGCTTAAGTCTGCGCCTTCCAGTTGATCGGTTTGAATCACAATGCCTTTGATATGTTTATCGTGTTGCGCCCAGCGTATCGCCGATGTCATTTCATGCAGCACACTTTCTGCAGGTGATTCATCTTCACTTTGTTGCAACAGTGAGCTGAGAGAATCGTCATAGCTGCGCTGTTCAACAATGGTTTTTCCTGGCTGCACATACAGCAGCGTGTCATCTTTCAACGCGGCTTTACTGCCATCGTGCAGTAGTGCGGCGGCAACAAACACGAGAACGATCAGCAGTAAAAGGTTGGCCAGTGTGTTGCGCAGCCAACTGAGTGCGTGCCAAGGCCAAACAAACAGAGCGGAGAATATTTTTTTCATGAGCGGGTTTTCCAGCGCACAAACAATAGAGAGGAGGTAAAGAGAACGAGCACCAGCACAGCCATGCTGCTATAGAAAACAGTATGTGCTGTTACAAAGGCATTGGCGATAGCCGAGAGAAAGTGAAACAAAATCATAAAACACAGCCAAATACCGCTGCGTGCGTTTTGTTTGAGTAAGCCGGGCAAAATCAGCAATAGCGGAACCGTTTGTATCAATAAAACAGGTAGAAAAAAATGCGTGCGCACGAAGGCGTGGTCAATAGTGAGCGCGATAAGCAGTGTTGCATACAACGTGATAGTCAGTTGCCAAGCGCGTTGAGATTTTTCGGCGTTGTTCATCCGGCTTTGCTCAACATCAGTGCAATATTTGCCAAGCGTTTTCCTAAGGCTTGGCACAAAATAATTTCATGTTCGCTTAAGTTTTCATTGCCTTTGCAGGCGAGATGCGAGGCGCCGTAAGGTGTGCCGCCGGTTTTAGTGTGATGTAGCGCTTCTTCGGTGTAAGGAATGCCGGTAATCAACATGCCGTGGTGCAACAGAGGCAACATCATGCTGAGCAAAGTGGTTTCTTGACCGCCATGCATTGAGCTGGTGGAGGTAAACACCGCCGCCGGTTTGCCAACCGATGCGCCAGCAGCCCAAAGGCTGGAAGTGCCGTCGAGAAAATATTTCAGCGCCGCGGCCATATTGCCAAAGCGCGTGGGGCTGCCCATGGCCAGCCCGCTGCAATCGCGCAAATCATCCAGCGTGCAATACACCGCGCCTTCGGCAGGCACAGCGGGTGCAGTAGCTTCGCAATCGGCAGAGACGGCAGGCACGGTGCGAATGCGTGCTTCCATGCCGCTGACTTGTTCAATACCGCGCGCAACCTGCTGCGCCATAGCAGCGGTGGCGCCGTAGCGGCTGTAGTACAAAACCAAGATGTACGGTTTATGCGATGCGCTCATAAAATCTCCAGCACTTTTTCTGGTGGGCGACCGAGAGCAGCTTGCTTGCCGTGTACAACAATCGGACGCTCAATCAATTTGGGGTGTTTGCACATGACGGCTATCAGCGCATCGTCTTTCAGCGAGGGGTTATCCAGCTTCAACGCTTTGTATTCGTCTTCGCCTTTGCGCAGTAACTCGCGTGCAGAAATCCCCAATTTTTTGAGTAGGCTTTTCAGGGTTTTTTCATCGGGTGGTGTTTCGAGATACAGCACCACATCGCAGGCAATATTTCTTTCTTCCAAGAGGGCGAGTGTTTGGCGTGATTTGGAGCAGCGCGGGTTGTGGTAGATGGTTGTCATAAGGGGTTCAACTTGGTAAGTTAGTGACGCAGTTCACAAAAATACAACTAAAACAAAACTGTTCATCAAGGGGGAAGACCATGTTAAAGGATAAACGAACGCCACGCTTTGCACTCTTGGTTGTCGCGGCACTGATGTTGCTGGCCTGTAGTAAAGAGCCGCCGCCAGCGGTATTGCACACGGTGGAAGGCAATGTTTTACAGTCAGCCGATTGGCAGGGTAAGTGGGTTTACATCAATTATTGGGCGGAGTGGTGCAAACCCTGCGCAGAAGAAATTCCTGTGCTGAATAAGTTTGCAGCCGAACACCAAAACGTGCTGGTGGTGGGGGTCAATTTTGATAACCCAGAAAATGTTGCCGCGCTACAGCAAATGAGCCGCATGCGCATCGAGTTCGCTGTAGTCACCAATGACAGTGCGCAAAAAGTGTTTCCGCACTCGGTGCCAACGGGCTTGCCCGGCACGATTGTCATCAGCCCAGAAGGCAAGGTGCTGAGAACGCTGCAAGGGCCGCAAACGGAATCGAGCTTGCTGCAAGCACAGACAGCTCAGTAATTGTTGCTTTGATCGCTGCGAGCCGCTGCGCGTGCAGTGGCAGTGCAGATTCTGTACCTGTACAATATTCTGTACCTGTACAGGAGCCTCTTATGGACGCCATTTCCTATACCGCCGCTCGCGCCAACCTTGCCGCCACCATGAACAGGGTTTGTGAAGACCACGAAGCCCTGATTATTACTCGGAACAGCGAGCAGGCTGTGGTGATGATGTCCTTGGCGGATTACAAGGCACTTGAGGAAACTGCCTATCTGTTGCGCAGCAACAAAAACGCCCAGCGCCTGCTGGCTTCGATTGCGCAGCTTGAGGCGGGACAGGGGCGAGAGCGGAGCTTGGCTGAGTGAAGCTGATTTTTTCTGAGCAAGCGTGGGAAGATTATTTGTACTGGCAAAAAACGGATGCAAAAATTCTTGAGCGCATCAACATCCTTGTAAAAGAAACTGCGCGCCAACCCTTTGCCGGTATTGGCAAACCAGAGCCGTTGAAGCATGCGCTGACGGGCTATTGGTCGCGGCGCATTAATGATGAGCACCGCTTGGTTTATAAAGTTTCTGACGGCTCACTGTTGATTGCGCAACTGCGTTATCACTATGGGGCGTAATGCGCGGTACGAGTTTTTTATGCGCGACCATGCCATTGAGATGGATCTCTCATTGTGCTCATTACGGCAATAACAATGATTCTGGATTCGGCTACAAGATAAAATATGCCGTAAGGGAAACGATGCGTCATAACCCGACGAACGCCGTTATGGACTACTTGATATTGCAATGGATTGCGCGAAACTCTCTCAAAGGTTTCTTCTACGCACAGCATGAAATCCGAGCCAAGACCGACTCGGCAATTTTGATAGTAGAGATAGGCTTCAGAAATATCTGATGCAGCCTCTGGTCGAATGCTGAGAACGTAAGGCATTTACACGCCAAGAATGCGTTGTTTAACCACATCCCAAGACTCTCCAGCATTTCCGTCTGATGCCAATGCCCGAAGTCTGCTATCTAGCAACTCCGCCTGTGCTTTTGTGACAGAAATATCGTCAGCTTTCGCTACCACGCTTTCCCACAGCTCCTGTGCAAGCAAGATGCGCTCACTGACGCTCATTTGCTGTATGTTCATAACTCACCTCCAATTCCGTTCAAGTATATGGCGAATGATTAAATTTCAGAAGTGCTAGTATGTACAACGTGGAGCTAAGCGGCACGTCCAAACCGGCGCGACAATGCGAAGCATGCGCCGATTGAGGCTGTCCAGTGAGCGACTTGTTATAAAGCAGAACTATCAGAATTATTTTTTTCTTTATTTATATCGGATAAAATTTTTCCCCAGTTTTTAGATTCATATGTAAGGGTTATAAAACCTTTTCCGCGAGAAGATCCTCGCAAACTTAACATAACCACTCCGCCTTCCGAAGGGAGCCATAAAGAATCCCAAGAGCCACAACCATCATATTTAAGGCATTGATAAAACTCATCGTATTCTTTATATACCTCGCGACCAACCCGTTCATATGTTTTTGGTTTGCCGTATTTTTTTATTAGCACTTGTTTTATTTCATTGTACAAGTTTTTACCATTTTGCCCGGTTATATCAGAATCAATACTTTTCCCTAAAATAAAAATTTTCTGAAGCCCAATTTTTGATTCGAATACCAAAACATATGTGTCGCCGAAAGAAACTGGTTTTGGTGCTATTTTAGTTTCGCATGCTGTCACATTATTTGCTTGTGCCTCACAGACTTCAAATAATATTCCTGTGTCGGATAAATTGTCTTTTGTGTCTCCCCATGCAAACCCCAGAGGGGCAACAAGATTTTCTCCATGAGCAATGCTGAATAGACATGCAAATAAAAAAAATACTATTTTATTCATAAATAAATCTCATTAATTTAATCTGTGTATAACGCATAGTTAATTTTCCGCCGAGGCGGAGCATATGATTTGCTCGGCAAATACGCCGGCTTTGTCCGTCTAGCGAACGCAGTGAGCGATCCTTCAGTGCCTTGCTAGGCATTTACTAGCCGCGTGTAAAAATAGCATTGTACTCTGCCAAATGGTTTATAAGTTCACCTCTTAATTGCTCGGCGTGAGTTGAGTTTATATCTGTATTAAAGTCAATTTCATGACCATATCTAAATTCGTGATTCATGTAAAACTTATTTAATTTTGACAATTCACTCAGGGCAGCTTCAGAAATAAAGTTACTGAATATAACAATATTTACGTGCTCTATAACTTTTTCTAGATTGTGACCAATTTCTGATTTCTTCTCTATTATTGAAATATATTTATCGTAGTTATGGTAAAGCAATATTGCCTTCCCAATATTTTCAAATGCCTGTCCAAGTAAATGGAGGCAGACAAAGTTGTTTCCTTCGTATGCCTTAAGAAGTCCGCAAGCCATGAGAAATGCTCGGCCTTTTTCATACATGGGAATAGTTATCTGCATAATTTTTCCTTGTGATGCCTAATTAAGTAACTAACGACCCATCAACACCCCAAATAAGCCGCTTTCACCGCAGGATTATTGAGCAGCGCACTCGCCGCATCGTGCAAGGTAATTTCGCCGTGTTCCATCACATAACCGCGCTGTGCTAGTGTGAGTGCGAGTTGGGCGTTTTGCTCGACGAGTAGCACGCTCACGCCTTCGCGGTTGATCGTTTTAATGACGTCAAAAATCTTTTGCACGAGGATAGGCGCTAAGCCCATGCTCGGTTCGTCCAGCAGCAATAAACGCGGTTTGCTCATCAGTGCGCGCGCCATCGCCACCATCTGTTGTTCGCCGCCAGACAGCGTGCCGGCTTGTTGCGTGCGTCTTTCTGCTAAACGGGGAAACAAACTGTAAGCGTGTTCGATGTCGTGCTGGATAGCGTGTTTATCGCTGCGGCTGTATGCGCCCATTTGCAAATTTTCCAGCACGGTCATTTCAGGAAAAATGCCGCGACCTTCCGGCACCAGCGCCAAGCCCTTACTGGCCAAGCTGTGCGCCGGTGCGCCCTCGATGGTTTCGCCGCTGAACAGGATTTGCCCGCGTGTGGGTTTGAGCAGGCTGACGATGCTTTTTAGCAGAGTGCTTTTACCCGCGCCGTTGGCACCAATCAGCGACACCAGCTCCCCCGGCATCACATGCAGGGACACTTGGCGCAGCACTTGAATCGCGCCGTAGCTGACGTCGATCTCGTGGATGGCGAGCAGCGCATCCACAGGCGGCTTGGAAATCGTAGGCATATGCAATCAGTCCGTTGTGGGCAAGCCGCCGATGGGCATTTGTTCGTTGGGTGTTTGTTCATTTGGCAGTAAGGGCCACAAGGTTTTGTGGCGCGGATGGGTTTCTGCGGCGGGGCGACCATTGGTGTAGTAGTACAGCGCCAGCGAGCGCCTTGCGCGATCGGGCGGGCAGGTGAGCGCGTGTGGATGCCCGTGCCATGTGTCGCTGCCAGTACTGAAAATCGCCAAGCGTTTGGCAATTGGCAGAATGCGCTTTTGGCAGGCGGTGAGCTGGCGATCCCACAATTCCAAGTGGCCGCCGTACTCGTCGTGCCAATCATCATTCAGATACAGCAGCAGGTTTAAGCGGCGATCGAGTTGATAAATACGGTGGATATTGAAATCCGCGTGTACGCGCAGTAAACCTCCGTGAAGGGTTTGGTGCGTGCCACCGCCGAGCAGGCGTGGATCTGGCAGCAGGTTTTGAATGCCGGTGAGTTTCTCCAGAAATAAAATAAAAGCCTGCGACTGCATTTCCCAGAGCAAGTGGCGCACGAAAGGATCAA
>CAZHQZ010000010.1:0-4518 GCA_964534675.1 uncultured Pseudomonadales bacterium
CCATCGGTATAAAACTCTTCTTTCCAAATCGGCGCGCCGTGTTTCACGGCATCCACCGCCCAACGGCAGGCGGCAAATGCTTCCGCGCGATGCGGCGCCTGCACTACACACACAATCGCCAATTCACCAATCGCCAATTCACCGACGCGATGACGCACAGCAATATAATTCACACCAAATTTTGCTTTGGCTTCTGCTTCAATCTCTCCCAACAAACGCTCGCACACTGGTAAATACGCGCTGTAAATTAAACGCTGCACCGCTTTGCCTTCGTGGTGATTGCGCACCGCGCCGGCAAACAATGCCAAGCCGCCGCAATCGGGATATTCGCTCAAAGCCAGCAGCGCATTGATGTCCAACGGCGCTTCGCCCATGCGCTGAATGTGTTCACTCATGCCATCAACCTCCAGACACCGGCGGCAGTAAAACAATCGCGCCGCTCGCAGGCAATGCCGCTTGCCGACGCACAATGGCATCGCCCACCGCGCAAGCGCAGCGTTCAATCGCGTCATGCAATTTTGGATATTCGTTTTGCAGCACGCGCAAGGCATCACCAACGGTGGCATGTGCGCTGTCAACTTGCACATCGATATAACGGCAACCCGCTTGGCGTTCTATGCCCGCCAATAATTCAAATGTCACCATTCTGTTTTCGGCGCTCACCTCTAACCTCCCATCGCATACATCTTGATCGGGCGCTCTACTACGCCTTCGTAACCGGCTTGTTTGTGCCACACCCCTTGCGACACCAGTTGTCGCAGTTGTTCGTCGCTTGCACCTTGGCGCAGCGGCTCGCTCAAAGACGTGCCGCTGGCGGCGAACAAGCAGGTGTACAGCTCGCCTTTGGCCGTGAGGCGCAGGCGATCACAACTGGCGCAAAACGGGTGCGACACGGTGCTGATGATGCCCAGCGGGTAATGGCCATCCACCCAATACGGGCTGGCGGGATCACTGCTGCGCTCCAGTTTTTCTACGCGATGACGGCTGCGCAGTACCGCCAGCACAGCGTCTTCATCCATCACCGATTGCCGCTGCCAGCGCCCCGGTTCATCCAGCGGCATGTACTCGATAAAACGCAGCGGAAGATTTTTTGCCATTGCCCATTCCAACAGCGGCAGCACTTGATCGTCGTTGTAGCCGCGCACTAAAACTGTGTTGATTTTAACGCTGACACCGGTGGCACACGCGGCATCAATACCGGTCAACACAGGATGGATGTCGGCCTTGGTCAAGCGCGTAAAAACAGATTCATCCAGCGCATCCAAACTGATGTTGAAATCATCCACACCAGCGTCCACCAGTGCTTGCGCGCGCTTTGCCAACAGCGTGCCGTTGGTGGTCATCGAAATGCGTTCTAAGCCTTTGGCGCGCAGCCCGTTCAGTTGAGCAACCACCTCTTCCAGATCCATACGCAACAGCGGCTCGCCGCCAGTGAGTCGGAATTGCGTGATGCCTTGCTCCACAAACAGTGTCGCCAAGCGCAGTAACTCAGCGTTACTCAACAGCTCTTTGCGCGGCAGCCATGTGGGTTCGTCGGGCATGCAATAGCGGCAACGGAAGTTGCAACGATCAGTCAGCGACAACCTCAGCTTACGCTTGGTGCGACCATGACGATCTACCAACAACTTCATTACTCATACTCCACGGATTATTGTCAGTTTATCGCAAGATCTATGCTCGTAATAAGACTCACCCAATGCACAAAAACAGCAGCACAGTGCCTTCTTCCACGGCAGCGGCACGCATGGGAAACCACACCAAGGCATTGGCTTCCGCCAGATTGCTTAACTGGTGCGAACCTTGATGCGGCAGCGGCGTCAACCACAGGTTTCCGTTTTCATCTTGGTACTGACGCATACGCTGCAACAGCGCTACGGATGGATTTGCTTTCATGGATTTCGCCAGCCGCCCGCGCTGCCAAATTGGTGCAACGCCACCCTCAATACGAGCAAGAATGGCCGCTGCGTGCACATACAGCCCCACCCACACCGCGCCCGGATTGCCCGGCAAGGCCAACAGCAAGCAACCCGGCTTGCGCCCAAACCACACCGGCTTGCCCGGCCGCTGCGCCACTTTGTGAAAATCGCAGGCAAAACCCGCTTGCTCTGCCGCTACAGGCAGGTAGTCGTAATCCCCCACTGAGGCGCCGCCGGTGGTAATGACCCAATCGGCTGTGGCACTGGCTTGTACCAATGCTGCAGCCAGCTCCGCCAAATCGTCACCCACCCACCGCATCTCTGTACAAACCAAGCCTTGAGCAGCCAACCAACTGGCGATCAAGGGGCCATTGGCATCGGGGATTGCACCTTCCGCCAGCGGTTCACCCGGCCGCGCGACCTCTTTGCCGGTGATGATGACGGCGACTCGCGACCGGCGATAAGTCGTCACTCGCGCAACACCCGCCATGGCCAGTGCTGCCACGCGCCCTGGCGTCAGTCGCTGCCCAGCCGCCAATATCTGCGTGCCACAGCTCGCCTCTTCACCGCGCAGGCGCACATCCTGCCCCGGCTTCAAGGTTTCCGTGAGCGACAACTGCGCGCCATTGCGCTGCACCACTTCTTGGCGCGCGATGGTGTCTGCGCCTTCCGGCAAACGACCGCCGGTAAAAATGCGCACCGCTTCACCCGCTTGCAGGGGGCGAGAAAAAACATCGCCGGCAGCCACCTCGCCCACCAGCGTCAAGCAGCCGCTTTGGTCTTCACCACGCAGGGCGTAGCCGTCCATCGCGCTCTGCGTAAACGCCGGCAAATCACAGGCTGCACACGCCGGCGCCGCCAACACTTCGCCGTTTGCTGCCAACAAAGGCTTCGTGGTCGCTTCCAGTACCGGCAGGCTGGCGTAATGCGCCAGTGCGTTTTCCAGCGCGATCAGCGCCTGCCCGCTACTACAGTCGTGCATGTCGTTCTCCAAATTGTGACTGTTTTGCTCGTGAACGCAGCAAGAAACATACCAAGGACTGCCACAAACAAAAATGCCCGCAGCTTTCGATGCGGGCATTGTCTCAACCGTCCAATCAAACCGCTAGTTTTGATGCAATCTGATCAAGCGATTTTTGTCATGTCAAAACCAACGCCCTCACGGCGTTGGCATGGCATAGGTGCTGTATTTGCTGCCCCACACTTGGCTGCCACTTTTGGTTTCAAATAAAGTCACGCGTGCGAAGTAAGTTTTGCCGTCGATGGTGATGGCTACGCCCAGTTGTGATTGGAAAGAATCCAGCGCACCCACTAACACGAGATTTTTCAGAGTGATACTCAATGCGCCTTTTTTACTGGCAAAGCTGAAGGCGGACAGGATGTTGTCCGGCGCTGTATCTGCTGCAATTTTTTTCATGGTGTAGACCACTGTGTCACCAGAAAGTGTGCGTGTGGTGGCAAGCAAGTTGGTCAGGGTTTTGCTCAACAAAACATCGTCGTTCTCGTCATACAGGGTGATCGCCACTTCTGGCTGCTTACAGTGCTTGTTGGTTGGCGGGCATGGGGTATCAAAATCGTACGCACTCAACAATGCAGGGTCGGCGAGATTCAACTTCAACACCAAGCTGTCTTTGGTGGTGCCGCTGTCTTTGACGGTGGCAGAAGTCACCACCACGGCTTCTGATTTATAGGCTGTCGTGGGCAGGAATTTGCCTTTGGCATCCAAGGCCACCTGCAAGGCGCGTTGTTCACTACCCAAGTTCACCGTGTTTGCCACCATTTCAGGCAAAGTAGCGCCAATTTCAGTACCGCTCATTGACACTTTTAGCGTTTGTGTAGAAGGCATCAAGGACAGTTTGATTGCTGGCAACACACCTTTTGCCGTGCTGTACGCAAAGCCCTTGCCTTTACTCAGCAAAGAGCCGGCAGGCAAATGGATGCTGCTACCTTCCAACACCACATCCAGCGCATCAGTGGCGGGGTCAAACACCTGCCCACTGAGGCGATCGGCGTTGTACTGGTATTGGGCACTCCAACTGTCGTCATTATTGCCAATACCCACCTTAGCCGTGAGTTTTTTGAGCCAAAGATTGGCTGTAGTCGTGAGCTGACCGCTGCTTTCATAACGCGCCAGCGCAAAATCATAATTACCGCCGTTCTCGCTATACCCCGCCACCGCCAGCTTGCCATCCGCCTGCTGGATCACCGAATAGCCATAATCGTCGCCCGCACCAATCGCCGTGGTGGCTTTGCCATCCCCATCAAAGCCGGTATCCAAGGAGCCATCGGCGTTGTAGCGCACCAGCGCAACATCATCATTACTGCCGTTCCAGCTATACCCCGCCGCCACCAGCTTGCCATCCGCCTGCTGGATTACCGATTGTGCATAATCATTGGCCGCACCAATCACCGTGGTGACTTTGCCATCGCCATCAAACGAAGTATCCAAAGAGCCATCCGCGTTGTAGCGCGCCAGCACAACATCAAAATTGCTGCCGTTGTAGCTAGTCCCCGCCACCACCAGCTTGCCATCCGCCTGCTGAATGACTGAGTATCCTTCATCGTAGCCCGTACCAATCGCCGTGGTGACTTTGCCATCCCC
>CAZHQZ010000010.1:4618-18807 GCA_964534675.1 uncultured Pseudomonadales bacterium
CAATCGCCGTGGTGACTTTGCCATCCCCATCAAAGCCGGTATCCAAGGAGCCATCCGCGTTGTAACGCACCAGTGCAATATCATAATTGCCGCCGTTGGAGCTACCCCCCGCCACCACCAGCTTGCCATCTGCCTGCTGGATGACTGAATAGCCATAATCATCGCTCCCACCAATCGCCGTGGTGACTTTGCCATCCCCATCAAAGCCGGTATCCAAGGAGCCATCGGCGTTGTAGCGCACCAGCGCAACATCATAACTGCTGCCGTTGTAGCTAATCACCGCCACCACCAGCTTGCCATCCGCCTGCTGGATCACTGAATAGCCTACATCATCGCTCCCACCAATCGCTGTAGTGACTTTGCCATCCCCATCAAAGCCGGTATCCAAGGAACCGTCGGCGTTGTAGCGCACCAGCGCAACATCAGCATTGCTACCGTTCCAGCTACTCCCCGCCACCACCAGCTTGCCATCTGCCTGCTGGATCACCGAATAGCCAAAATCGCCGCCCGTACCAATCGCCGTGGTGACTTTGGCGGTACCGCCGCCAAAGCTGAGAGCCAAATCGCCAGAGGCGGCGTGGAGCAGTGAAGTGCCGAGTAAGGCGGTGAGGAGAACAAGGGCGTGGCGAAGGGTTTTCATAGAAGAGTCCCTAGATTAAATGGTAAAAATTTATTCCCATTTTCAGCTTACTACAGATTGCGCAGTCAGACGCGCCAAATCCTCTGCTGTATTGACGCTCCAACACTGTCTTGCGTCACCATCAAACGCACAACATTGCGCGCCGATTGACTGCAACCAACGCACGACAGAGCGCTCGCCAGCAACAAATTTTTTTTCTAATGACTCAAGTAAAGTGCGCTGCAATAAACACACTAAAGGCTGATTCTGCTCATCCACCGCAGCAAACACCGCACTCGCGCCCGTTTGCTGTTGCTGTTCACATATTTTTTCCAACACATCACTCGGCAAGTTTTGTGCATCGCAGGGCAACATCAACACCCAATCGGTGTGTGCGTGTTTCAGCCCCGTCAAAATTCCTGCCAAAGGGCCGTGAAAGCCCTGCACATCATCCTGCAAAACTTTTGCGTGCCACGGTGCGGCTAATTGTTGATAGCGATCAAGATAGCGATTGGCAGAAATCAACACCTCGCTTACTTTCGGTGCAAAGCGCAGCAGCAATCGCTCTACAAAAGTTTTGCCATCCACAGTGAGCAAGCCTTTGTCTTGCCCACCCAGCCGCTCACCGCGACCGCCGGCCAGCAGCAGCAAAGACAAAGTGTTGTGTGGGGATTGCGGGGAAATGGGCATCGCGGGGGTTCATCTATTTCGCAGGTTCAATTATGGTATATTTTCCGCACTATGTTTTCTTTTGAATTCGACGTAACCAAGAGCCAGAGCAATCTGGCCAAGCATGGCATCAACTTTGTTGATGCACAGCGGCTATGGGACGATCCGGCTCTGTTAGAAATTCCAGCAAAAACGGAAGATGAGCCTCGCTTTCTGGTTATAGGGCTTATCAACGGAAAGCACTGGTCAGCCATTACCACTCACCGTGGTGGCAATATTCGACTGATTTCTGTCCGCCGATCACGAGCAGAAGAGGTAACACTGTATGAAAGCTAAAACATTCGACAAACAGTTTGATGACGGCGCTGATATTTCAGCCTCATTGGATTTATCCAAAGCAAAACGCACTCTGCAAGAACAGAAGCGCGTTAATGTCGATTTCCCCACATGGATGGTCGATTCACTGGATCGCGAGGCAGGAAAACTCGGCGTCACACGTCAATCTATTATTAAAGTTTGGCTAGCTGAACGCCTCGAAGGAACAAACCGAGACAGACAAAGCTCCATCATGCCATAACTGACACTACATCATCGTGCAGGGCAACAGCCCAGACCTGTACTTGCAGAGGTTTTTCCAAGCATTGCCCACTCAGCAAGGAGAAGTGTTCTTTGTACAGCGGTGATGCAACCACCAGTTCGCCATTGATGTCGCCGACGATGCCGCGCGCGAGTACGTTGGCCTCAGCCGCCGGACACCAATTATCCAAGGCATACACCGGCGGCTCTGCACTCGGCACATAAAAAATCGCCACCTGCCGACCATTGACCATAGCGGCCACGCCTGCGTTTTCAATCAAATCATTGCGTTGACAAATAGTTTTCCAATCACCGCTCATACCGCCAACTCCTCTGCAGGTGAATAACGTGTTTGTTTTTCTTCCGCCGTTGCCGGACGCGGCTGGCTGCGCTCACTGACGAACACAATATTTTCGTCCAATGTTTCTGGTTCATTCACGAAAGAGCGGAAGCGTTTCATTTTTTCTGGATCGCTGATCGTGGTTTTCCACTCGCATTGGTAGGTATCCACGACATGCGCCATGCGCTGCTCCAACTGATTCGCAATGCCGAGTGAATCGTTGATAACAACATCTTGCAAATACGCCAACCCACCTTCCAAGTTTTCACGCCATACCGAAGTGCGCTGCAAGCGATCTGCTGTTTCTACATAAAACATCAATAATCTGTCGATGTATTGAATCAACGTTTCGTCATCCAAATCGGTTGCAAACAATTCAGCGTGGCGAGGACGCATACCGCCGTTGCCGCACACATACAAATTCCAGCCTTTTTCCGTGGCGATCACACCGATGTCTTTGCTCTGTGCTTCAGCGCATTCACGCGTACAGCCGGAAACGGCAAATTTTAATTTGTGCGGCGAACGCAAACCTTTGTAGCGATTCTCTAAACGAATGGCCATGCCGACAGAATCTTGCACGCCATAGCGACACCAAGTAGCACCCACGCAAGATTTTACCGTGCGCACAGATTTGCCATAGGCGTGACCTGTTTCAAAACCAGCATCGATCAATTCTTGCCAAATCAACGGCAATTCATGCACGCGCGCGCCAAACAAATCCACGCGCTGCCCGCCAGTGATTTTTGTGTACAAATTGTATTTCTTCGCCACTTGCCCAACGGCAATCAAACCATCCGGCGTGACTTCGCCACCCGCCATGCGCGGCACCACAGAAAACGTGCCATCTTTTTGCATATTGGCGAGAAAGGTGTCGTTAGTGTCTTGCAACGGCACCAGATTTTTTTTCAGAACGTATTCGTTGTTGAGCGAAGCCAAAATAGAGCCCACCGTCGGCTTGCAAATATCGCAACCGTGACCTTTGCCGTGAAAACGAATCAACTCTTCAAACGTGGTATAGCCATTCACTTTTACAATATGAAACAACTCTTGGCGCGTATAGGCAAAATGCTCGCAGAGTGACTTGTTCACTTCCACACCACTTGCGGCTAATTCTGTTTCCACCACATTTTTTAGCAAGGCCGAACAACCACCGCAGCCCGTGCTGGCTTTGGTATCTGCTTTGACATCGGCCACCGAGCAGCAACCGGCAGCAATGCTGTCGCAAATCATTTGTTTGCTGACATTGAGGCAGGAGCAAATGGTCGCCGTCATCGGCAGTGCAGCAGCGCCGAGCGTAGGTTTGTTTTCGCCTGCTGGCGCAATCAACGCGAGCGGACTGCCAGAAATGGCAATACCGTTCAGCATGTATTGCAGCAGTGTGTCGTAGTCACCGTTATCGCCTACCAACACCGCACCGAGCACTTTGCTGGCATCTTCATTTACGACAACTTTTTTGTAGATGCCCGTATGCTCATCCACAATGCGATAACTTTTGCTGCCTGGTGTACGTGCGTGCGCATCACCAATCGAGCCCACATCCACACCGAGCAATTTCAACTTCGTGCTCATGTCTGCACCGTTAAAGCACAACTCGCCACCTTGCAATGCATCAGCCGCGACTTTTGCCATTTGATAGCCAGGCGCGACCAAACCAAACAGTTTTCCGCCCCACAGCGCGCATTCACCGATAGCAAAAATATCGGAGTCACTGGTTTTGCAGTGGTAGTCGATCACAATGCCGCCGCGCTCACCGATATTCAGGTCAGCAGCTTTCGCCAGCGCATCATCAGGGCGCACGCCCGCAGAGAATACAATCATGTCGGTATCTAAAGTGCCGCCATCGGCAAACTGCATTTGCATCGCGCCATTTTTTAGCGCGACAATTTTTTGCGTGTTCTTGCTGACATGCACATGCATACCCAGCTCTTCAATTTTGCTGCGCAAAATAGCGCCGCCATCGGCATCCACTTGCGCATCCATCAACTGCGGTGAAAATTGCACCACATGCGTTTCCAAACCGAGATTGCGCAGCGCGTTGGCCGCTTCTAAACCCAACAAACCGCCACCCACCACTACGCCTGTTTTTGCATTTTTGGCAGCGGCGCGAATATCACCCAAATCATCAATCGTTCGGTACACAAAACAGTGTTTGAGATTGTGCCCAGGCACGGGCGGCACAAAGGGATAAGAACCGGTAGCAAGCACCAATTTGTCGTAAGAAAATTTTCTACCCAACGCGGTGATAACGATTTTATTGTCGCGATCAATTTCGGTAACGGCTTCACCAAAAATGGCTTGCACACCGGCGGCTTCATACGCTTCGCGTGTAACCAGCGCCAAATCAGCAGGTGTGCTGCCATCAAATACAGCCGATAAATGCACGCGGTCATAAGCGGGGCGCGGTTCTGCGCCAATGACAGTGATGTCATAACGCGCATCATTCATAATTTTTTCAACAAAGTGGTGCCCCACCATGCCGTTGCCCACTACCACTATTTTTTGCTTTTGCATGGCCATACCTCGCGCCAATATTCATGACGCAATATGCACATCAAGAACCATGCCAAGGCCTATTTTTTGTTATTCCATTGCGCTGCTGTGTGTACTTCCCCACTTTTTGCGCCAACGCAGTGCAGCGAGCGATACGCGCATACAAAACAGTGCGAGCTCATGGTGCACAACACACGACACAGCACCGCCGCGCCGCTACAACATGGTGCAATCGCCAAAAAACAGTTTCTTTATGGTGCAAAAACGCATTTTTTTACTGTTTTACTGCGCAATAAAATACTTTTGCATAAATGGCACGCCGCTTGCTCTGTCTGTGTTGTTCTTCTTTCTGATTGATGGAGCAGTACAGTGCAGAAATCATTCTGGCAATCCGGCCACACACCGACGCTGCTGTCGGCTTTTCTCTATTTCGATCTCAGTTTTATGGTGTGGTATGTGCTGGGACCACTCTCCGTACAAATTGCTGCCGATCTGTCATTAACAACTTCTCAGCGCGGCATGTTGGTCGCCACGCCCATCTTGTCTGGCGCGCTGCTGCGCATCGTGTTCGGCGTGCTGGTCGATCATTTAAAGCCTCGACGCGCCGGCATCATCGCGCAGCTCATCATGCTGGCAGCATTAGCGGTTGCCTGCCTGACAGGTATTCACAGCTACACCCAAGCATTGGTGCTGGGCTTGTTTCTCGGTGTGGCGGGCGCGGCCTTTGCCGTGGCGCTGCCGCTGGCCTCACGCTGGTATCCGCCTGAACACCAAGGAAAAGCGTTGGGCATTGCAGGCGCGGGCAACTCTGGCACGGTGTTCGCTGCGCTGTGCGCGCCGTGGCTGGCCTCTCTGTTTGGCTGGACCAACGTGCTCGGCTTCGCGCTGTTGCCGCTGTCTGTGGCTTTTGTCATCTACCTGCTGTGCGCCAAAGACGCTCACGACTGCCCACCGCCCAAACGGTTTGAGGAATACCTCACCGTACTGCGCGACAAAGACGCTTGGCTGTTCATGGGCTTTTACTGCGTCAGTTTTGGCGGCTTTGTCGGCTTGGCCAGCACACTGCCCGGCTATTTTCACGACCAGTACGCGCTATCGCCCATCACTGCCGGTTACTACACTGCGGCCTGCGTGTTTGGCGGCAGTTTGATGCGCCCACTCGGCGGCGTGATCGCTGATCGTTTTGGTGGTATTCGCGTTTTAACTCTGGTGTACACCCTCGTCGCGGTGCTGATTTTTTTCGTCGGCACTACACCGGCTTCATCCACACTCACACTGTTGCTGTTTGTCGCCGCCATGCTCGCGCTCGGCGTGGGCAACGGCTCGGTATTTCAATTGGTGCCGCAACGCTTTCACAAAGAAATTGGTGTGATGACGGGCTTGATAGGCATGGCTGGCGGCATCGGCGGATTCTTACTCGCCGCAGGCATGGGCTTCAGCCAATTTCTCACCGGCTCTTACCAAATAGGGCTGTGGATGTATGCCGCCTTGGCACTGTGTTCTTGGGGCGGCTTGCTCTCGGTGAAACTGCGTTGGCGCACCACTTGGGGCGCACTTACGGCGGCGCGTGTCTGATATGAACGCCGCTGCGCTACTCAGCATGGATCATTATTTGCGCGCCGGTGCCGATTCTTACGCCGGTTACAAAACGCGCAACGAAGATGCTGTGGGCATGACTTCTCCCTCCGTGGCGGAGTTTGCTGCGCGCGGTGCCGCTTTTGCCATTGCTGATGGTGTCAGTGCTTGCGATCACGGTGATCGTGCCTCGCAATACGCCGTGCGTGGCGTGCTGAATGACTACTACGCCACACCGGATACTTGGGCGCCGCCGATTGCACTGGATCGCGTCATCACTGCACAGAACCGCTGGTTGCGCTCGCAGCGCAGCAACGGCAGCGATGCATCCTTGGCTACCACGCTGTCGCTGTTGGTGTTATCGGGCGCGCGCTATTGCATCGCTCATGTGGGCGACACACGCATCTACCGTTTGCGCAATAACCGCCTCGAATTGTTGACAACCGATCATGTGTGGAATCACCCGCAAATGTCGCATGTGCTCACGCGCGCATTGGGTTTAGATCACTCCGTTGCTGTTGATTACATCGAAGGCAACTGGCAAACCAACGACAGTTTTTTATTGGTGAGCGATGGTGTGTGGGCGCACATGCCAGAAACAGAAATGCTCAAAACTTTATTGCTGTACGACGAGCCGCAAACTTGTGCGTTGAAATTATGCGAGCAGGCGTTGGAGGCTGGTAGCCAAGACAATGTCTCCGCACTGGTGGTGCGCTGCCTGCAAACACCGCCAGACACTGTGCAACAACGCGTTGCCGCCGGTCGCACACTCACACCGCCACCTGCATTGACAGAAGGCAATGTGTTAGATGGTTTTACTGTGCAAGCACTGTTGCACACCTCGCGTGAATCGCGGGTTTATCGCGCCACACACGCACAACACGCCGGTGAATGGGTATTAAAAACACTCGCACCGACGGCGGATGAAAATAGCTGCGCCGCGCTGCTGGCAGAAGAATGGTTGAGTGCGCGCATTCCATCAAAACATTTTGTCGAAATTTTATCCCTGCCACACGAGCAACGTACCGCACTGTATCTCGTGCAACGTTTTTACAACGGCGCAACGCTTGCACAGCGTTTAAAAACTGGACACAAATTTTCCATTGCTGAAACCGTGCAACTGGCGCAGCAGTTATTGCGCGCATTGGCCACTCTGCATCGCCTGCATGTTATTCATCGCGACATCAAAACCGACAATCTGCATCTCGGCACCGATGGCATATTGCGCGTGTTAGATCTCGGCGTTGCGCGTCATGACAATCACCACGAACATGCGCTGCGCAATCCAGGCACACCGTCTTACATGCCACCAGAATTACTGCGCGGCGAAGCTGCCACCGTGCAAAGCGATTTGTATGCAGCGGGTGTCACGCTGTATCAACTGCTGGCGCGGCAATACCCCTACGGCGAAATTGAAGCTTTTCAAAAACCGCAATTTGGCGATCCAACACCCGTGACGCGCTATCGCCACGACGTGCCGCTGTGGTTTGACGATGTGTTGCTCAAAGCCTGCGCACGCAATGCTCAAGACCGTTTTGAAACAGCAGAAGAATTTTTGTTGGCATTGGAGCGCGGTGAAACACATGGCTTGGTTGTGCGTCGCCACAGCCCCTTGCTGGAGCGCAATCCGGTAGCTCTGTGGCGCAGCCTTGCCCTACTGTCGCTCTTAATCAATTTTTTTCTGTTTTACGTTTTGCTCGTGCAGTAAGTAGCAAACCAGATAGGAGACTGTTTATGTTGTTCGGTCGCGGAAAAAAGAACCCTATTCACTTGCACGATAAAGGTGTAATGGAATGGAAATACGCCACTTGTGGCTACTGCTCTGTCGGCTGCTCGATTGAAATTGGCGTAGACAAAAATGGCGTTCCCGTTACCACACGCGGCGTGGGCGATGCCGATGTCAATCGCGGCAAACTATGCATTAAAGGATTGACAGAAGCACAAATTTTTCAAGCCAGCGGTCGCGGCACCGAGCCACTGATCCGCAACAAAATTTTTGAGCCTTGGCAAAAAACCGATTGGGACACCGCGCTCGACAAAACTGCCTCCGAGTTCAAACGTATTCAAGAACAATACGGCCGCGATGCTGTAGCGATTGTATCCACAGGACAAATTTTCACCGAAGAGTTTTACACCCTCGGCAAATTGGCGCGCGGCGTAATCGGTACCAACAATTACGATGGCAACACCACACTATGCATGGCTTCTGCGGTTTCTGGCTACAAACGCTCGTTTGGTTCTGACGGCCCGCCCGGCTGCTACAACGATTTCGAACACACGGAATGTTTAATGGCATTCGGCTCTAACTTGCCGGAACAACATCCGATCATTTACTGGCGCTTGAAAGAAGCATTGGAAAAAAGAAAGTTTCCGCTGATTGTTGTAGATCCGCGCGTCACCATGTTTGCGCAATTTGCTGACATCCATTTGCCCATCACCCCCGGCACCGATTTAGTGCTGCTCAACAGCATGGCGCACGTTATCCTCAATGAAGGTTTGCACGATCAAGATTACATTGATCGCCACACTGTCGGCTTCGATGAATTAAAAACATTGGTGCAGGATTACGACCCCACTTCTGCCGCAAAAATCTGCGGCATTGATGAAGACACGATTCGTTTAGTCGCACGCACTTATGCCAAAGCCAAAGCAGCTATGAGCATTTGGACGATGGGCATCAATCAAAGCACGCACGGCTCTGACGGCGTGTGCGCTATCAACAATTTGAATTTAATCACCGGCAATATCGGCAAGCCAGGTGGCACTGCGCTATCCATTACAGGGCAATGCAATGCGATGGGTACGCGCGAGTGGTCATCTTGCTCCGGTCTCCCAGGCTACCGCATGCTGGAAAAACCGCAACACCGCGAAGAAATTGCGCAATTCTGGGGCATTGATGCAACGTTTTTTCCTGAAAAACGCGGCTTAACTGAAACGGATATTTTTCCTGCCATTGAAGCGGGAAAAATCAAAGCACTGTGGATAGTAGCTACCAATCCCATGACATCCATGCCTAATTCGCCGCGCATCCGCAAAACACTGGAAAAATTGGAACTGTGTGTGGTGCAAGATTCTTATCAAGACGTGGAATGCACGCAGTACGCGCATGTGTTTTTGCCCGGCGCAGTGTGGGCAGAAAAAGAAGGCTGCTTTACCAATACAGAACGCCGCGTGAATGTAACGCGCCCTATTGCACCGCAGTACGCCAATAGCCAATCCGATTTATGGATTTTTACGCAACTGGCCAAACGCTGGGAGCAAGGCAGAAAAATAGCCTTTCCAGAATCCGCAGAAGCGGTGTTTGAAGAAATGAAAGCACTGTCCACACTGGGTAAAGGTTTGAATGGTCACGAACGCATGTTGGATATTTCCGGCATGAGTTATGACTTGATTGAAAAATCACGCGGCTTGCAATGGCCGATGCGCGAAGGCGATGAAACAGGCGCGCAGCGTTTATACACAGACGGCGTATTCCAATTTCCTGATGGCAAAGCCAAATTATTGGCACTGCCCTATGTGGAAAACAATGAAGTACCAGAAAATGCGTTCCCTTTCTGGCTCAACTCTGGCCGCGTGGTAGAACATTTCCACACGCGCACCAAAACCGGAAAAGTGGGCAACTGCAATAAATTCAGCCCAACGCCGTACATGGAAATCAATCCCGATGCCGCAGAAAAATTGGGCATCGGCCAGATGGAATATGTGCGCCTTGTTTCCAAACGTGGCGATGCGGTGGTGATGGCGCAACTCACACACCGCGTACCGCACAACATGGTGTTTATTCCATTTCATTTTCACGATTGCGTGAACCGTTTGACGCTGGGCTTGCTTGACCCGCACTCGCGCCAACCCGCTTTCAAGCAATGCGCGGTGCGTATCGAAAAAACAGATCAAACAGAAGCCGCACAACTGAATGTGCAAATGAGAAAGTTCTGAGAGTCGAGGTGAAGCATGTTAGTAGAAACCTACTCCCCCATTAGTACTGCTGCGACAACCGAGAAAAAAACCGGTTGCGGCAGCGGCAGTTGTGGCTGCAAAAGCAATACCGAAACGCATGCCAGCATCGTCAATAAAAAGCCTACAGCTTCGCTATTTCCTGTGCGCGACAACGAGCCAGAATACGCAAAATTGCATGACCCGATCACGCAAGACAGCAACCGCTACGGCAACCCGATTGTTCTGGCTTCTGATCTCGGTGTGAGCTTGAACATCAACGGCGTAGATGAAATTGGCCTCAACCCGAATCGCACCAAACAACATGCGTTTCACTTCACTGCTGACAACTGCATCGGCTGCCACGCCTGTGAATCGGCGTGCAGTGAAAAAAATGACATGCCGCCGCATTTGAGTTTTCGCTCCGTCGGCTACGTTGAAGGCGGCACTTATCCCGATTACACGCGCATGAATATTTCTATGGCGTGCAATCACTGCGATGACCCCGTGTGTTTGAAAGGCTGCCCCACCCGCGCTTACACCAAACACGCCGAGTACGGCGCAGTGATTCAAGATCCAGACATTTGCTTTGGCTGCGGTTATTGCACTTGGGTGTGCCCATACAACGCACCGCAACTTGACCCTGTAAAAGGTCGCGTTGAAAAATGCAATATGTGTGTGGATAGATTAGAAGTGGGATTAAAACCCGCCTGTGTCACGGCTTGTATTGGCAATGCGCTGAACTTTGGCGTGGTGGAAAACACACCAGAAAATCGCGAACAAATTGATGTGAGCATCCCAGGCTTCCCAGACCCCTCCATCACCAAGCCCAATATTCGCTTTCAACAAATCAAAACCATGCCGCATGAAGTCACGCGCACAGACTCGGCTCCCATCAAATACAAACGCGATGAAAAAACCGGCAAATACAAACCGGCAGTCGATCAGAAAGAAGGCAAACAAAAAAGTTGGAATCTGGCGCGTTTAAGTTCGCGTGAAAATCCGCTGGTTATTTTTACGCTCGCTGCACAAGCGGCAACTGGTGCGTTTGCCCTGCTATTTTTTGGCAAGCTGCTCAATATCCCCGCTCTGATGACGGTGGTGTCTGCGCCGGTCGCTGCGCTGATCGTCATCAAAACGCTGGCGCTGATTGCGCTCGGTTTGTTGATGTCTACTATCCACCTCGGCAAACCCATGCGTTTTTATCGCGGCTTTAACAATTTGCGTCACTCGCCGGTGTCGCGTGAAGGCTTGGGCATTGTGTTGTTTATGGCATTCGCTGGCGTGCATTTTTTTGCAACGTTGCCGAGCAATATGTGGGTGCAACAATACGTCGGCGTATTGCACGCAGAATGGCAAAGCATCGCTAACATTATTGCTAACGGCACTGCCGCTTTGGCGGTGATTTCCTCCGCTGTGGCGCTGTATTACATGTACCGCTGCTACCGCATCAAAGCGCGTCCGTTTTGGAATCACTATCAAACTGCTTTCACTTTTGTGGGCAATGCTTTGATATTGGGCAGCATCGTTATTGGCGTGCTGGCTGTGCCTTATTTACTGTGGATAAACGCAAGCGCGACATTACTCTTATCGCTGCTCGGCAGCGTGATGGCAGCCGGCATGCTGTTGGAGGCCATTGGGCTTTACTGGCACGCGCACGATATGCACGAAGCTGAACACGAAGGCGCTGCATCGTTTTACATTCAGCTCACCACATTTGGCAAAACATATTTCACACGCAATTTGCTGCTCGGCGTCAACACCTGCGCTGCCCTGTTGTTGGCCGTTTTTGGCAGCGACAGCGCCTTGTCACTCAGTTTGTGGGCCGTATTACTCGCTTCAACCGTGATGGTTTCTTTGGTAGGTCGCTCACTGTTTTATGTATTAGTGGTTCCCACCACCATGCCCGGCGCATTTTTTTGGAAAAATAAAGCATTCGAACAGCACGCGCGCGATATTGGCTTGGCAGATCTGCCGCAAGTGGGCGTAGCACCGTTGCGGCATTGATGCTTATTTAATGGAAATATGCTGCCCAGACTCATCAAAAACTATTTTTGACATCTCATCCCGTGAGCACCAATACAGCCGGTAATAATCTCCATGATACAAAATCGAAGAGCAATGCTTGTAGGCAGCCATCTCGGGGGGATAAAGATCGCTCCATACAACCAAATAACTCCCGCCAATAAAACCATCTTTCCACTCCATGATGATTTTACTGTCCTTTTTTTTCGAACACGCGTACGACAAAGACGTCCTAGAACCTATAGAGGATGACATATCGCCAAGCGTAAAGTCTTTTTTACATAGCGACAAATCTAACACTCTGGCATTTCTATCCACATACGCATAAACAGAATAATAAAAGCTATTTCCGCCAAGAAAATATCCTACACTGGCATACGGGGAAAACACCGTACTCCCAGCCAAAAAACCATTAGCGCTATCATCCCTATAAATATATTCAGAAATTTTTTTACTATCATAAAGAAAAAAACGATACCAATTATCCTCAAAAATACCAGCAAATCCATTATTGAAAACATAATAAAAACACGGAGAAATTGCACCAATAAAGTACATTATAATTTTTTTAGAGAAAGAAGAAAAAAACAAACAAAACATAGCATAAACAAAGCCAAAAGGAATAAAAAAATACCTGTCGTAATGAGAACCTCCAAAAAAATACCAAAAAACAAACACAGATGACGACAAAAATAACCCCAAAAAACTCTTATATAAAACATTATCTTTTTTACACAATGCCACCATACTGGCGCACACTAGATAAACTATCGCCAAAAAAATAACTTGAAAATAAGACCAAAAAGTACCAAAAACATCAATAAGTCGCACATTATCCAGAAACATACCAACAAATGACGCGTATGCACCACCTCTACCAAAAACAACACTATCAAAAGACAAATTAAACACATACCAAAAACTATATTTAAAATACCCAGACAACAAATCACCAATAAACCACAAAGAATAACTATCAAATGTCATCATCAAAGATAATAAAAATAAAATAAACGCAAAAAAACACCCAAAAACCCAATAAACAAAATCAAACCTACGACCAAAAAAAATAAAGGCAAGAAAAACAATAACGGGCGCAGTTAAAATAAACATAAGCTTACTAAGTACCGCCAAAGACCAAACAAACCCAGAAACAAAAAGCAGCCACCTACTTTCAGCAACACCAAAAATAAAAAAAGACAAAAAACCAAGCAATAAACACGGAACTTCACCAAGAGGCAAATACCATTGCCAAAACTGAAAAGAAACAAAAAAAATAGACAAAGAAGCCCCAAAAAACAAGCACCTAACAATAGAAAAATATCTAAAAATACACGCCATTAAGAAAAATAGACACATTGAATTAACCGCAAGCGGAGACCAATAATATGCCACACCCTTGTCAACTCCAAACAACAAAGCAAGCGCCAAAGGATATATAACAACTGGGCCAGATGTAATTTCAGGATCCATTTTTTGATAAGAAAACCCGTCCCAATATGAAAATCCATGTCCATTAACAATATTATTTGCTACGGAAGCAATGTAAAACCCATCTGAATATGTAAAATTAACCCCATTTCCAATATACGGATGAGTTGCATTTAACATCATTAAAGAGAACACCAAAGCACTAAAAAAAAATGCAACAGCATTTTTTTTTAGCCAGAATTTCTTGTCATTCACCACTACTCACCCCATTAACTAATGCAGACAGAAAAATATAGCCGCGTGCACAAATGCACAACTTCCACTTATCTGCAACAATACCGCCCACTAAAAACTACGCCAGCCACACGCCATGCACAAAATCAAACACCTGCAACCGGACATCATCGCGCAAGTGCGCGCCGCACTCGCGGAAGACATCGGCACCGGCGATATTACCGCCCAGTTGATCCCCGCACAGCAGGCAGGCCAAGCGCGCATCATTACACGCGAGCCAATGATTATGTGTGGCAA
>CAZHQZ010000011.1:0-10616 GCA_964534675.1 uncultured Pseudomonadales bacterium
GATCAATTTCAAAGCGCAAACGCTCTGGCATTGCATCAGCAAACACCCACTGTTCCGCATCACCCAAACCATACCCAGTAAGTCGCTTAGCAATTTCTGGGGCTTCTTCGGGGGTATCCGCAGCCACTACAACCAAAGCCAAAGTAGGATTTTTTTTCTGGATTTCACCCAACATTTGCAACTCTTTTGGGCAGTACGCGCAAATCAACGACCAAAACAGCAAGATAAATGGCTGACCTTGATGCTGTTTTTCTATCTGCGCCATACTACCCACCCCAAAGGGGCGCACTTCAGCCATCACCGCACTACACAACAGCAATGCAAACACTAGAAAATAACGCATTAGGGTTTTCGCTCGACGCTGCCCAGATTAAAAATACGTAAGCCATTTTCTTGGCTATTCCAAACCAGTAAAGGCTTTTGCGCATTCACCACAAACATGGGGATATCTGTTTTTCCACTCGCCGATGCCAATACGCGCGGCGATGACCAACGTTCAGCACGCGGGTCATCCGACTGCATCGTCATTAACTTATATTGATTGCCATCAAACTCGCGCCAAGCAATAAAGACTGTTTTATTTGATACCAACACCGTCGGATAACTCGCTTGCGCATCTGAGCTGCCAAAAGGATGCACAAATGTTCTATGTTCATCGTCTATGCGGCGATAAAACAATCCGGGATTTTTAGGGTTTCCGCTAAACCACACCAAATGCAAGCTGCCTTTTTCATCGGCTGCAATATCGCCACCGTGATGCGGACAGGCATTGATCTGCCAGTTATCTTCACTCGCCCGCACCACGGATGGATACGCATCAATCGTTGCGAAAGCAAAATCACGCACACCACCATCAAAAAGCTGTCGCCAAAAAACAATCGGCACGCCATTAGCGTTTGTTGTGATTGCAATGCGACAACATTCACAACTGTGGTCTGTCAATTTTTTATTCTCCGAGAAGCTCGCGCCACTATCTTGAGAGATCACATAATAAATAGAGCTGCCTGCATATTCTTTACCAGACTTTTTTGCCTTCGCTTTGCCGCGACCATCCAGCCACGCCAAAACAATATCGCCACCATTGCTCATGGTGAGTGCAGCAAAGCTGTGCCCTACTTCATCATTCACATCATTGATCGTGATAGGTGTAGAGAATGTTTTTCCACCATCCACTGAACGCGAAAAACGCACATTGCCAGCAAAAGTTTTCTCCAATGCCTGTGACCAAGCCACAACAATAACGCCTTTTCTCACGGCGAGCTGCGGTCTATTTTGCCCTTCTGCCAAAATAGATTCCGGCACCGCATTGACAGCTACGGCAGCAGAAAACTGCTTGCCATCATCTTCTGAATGGCTCACCCAAATACGCCCGTCTTTCATTTGCGCCTGCCACAACACACCGCTTTCATCAGCTGCCACACTCACGGCCATCCCCACAGGCTTGGAGCGCATGTCCGCCCACATTTTGCCCATGTCATGCCCACCGTGACCAGTTTCCGCCATCGCGCCAACAGATACCAGCACTACAAAAAACACAAACCCATAGCTGTATATTTTTTTGAACATCGCACTACATCCGAAAATCTATGCCAACAAAAACAGATCGCCCATCTCCGGGCAGAAACTGCGCTTGATCCACACCTTTTGCATCGTCAATAACCCCTGTCGTGGCGGCATAAACGGTATTGGTGAGATTTTTACCTTCAACAAACCAAGAAAATCCCTTTTCATTTTTCACACCGAACTTAAATCCCAATAAAGCATAAGGATCTGCATACACGGTATTGGCGTGATCGACGTAATATTTCTGTGGCGACCACTCGACACTTGGCCCAGCATAAAAGCCTCGCTCACCTTGGTAGAGCAATTCCGCCTTATAAAAATGTCGTGGAATACCCGCAATTTGGTTGTCGCCAAATACTGGATCATCTTCAAAACGAAAATCATTGAATAAATATACTTGATTGACAGAAAAACGATCACTCAACTGCAAACGCAAACCCGCTTCAATACCTTGGTGGAAGGTTTTATCGGCATTGGTCGTTCCCAGTGGTGCGCCTGTTGCAGGATCGATACGCGCCAGTAGCTCTTTGCGCACATTGGCGCGATACAGAGCCACATCCCACTTTGCTATACTCTGCTCGCCACGCGAGCCTATTTCATAACCAGTTGCTGTCTGTGCCTCTGCAAACACAGGAGAAACGGCTGACCCTGTTGCCAACTCTGCAAAACTCGGCGGCTCAAAACTGTTACTGACATTGCCAAAAAACTGCACCGCCGGGTTGAAATCATAAACAACACCCAACTTCGGTGAAATATTTTGATAGCTTTTACTGCGCGTTAAATCCACACCGCTCGCTTTCCATAAATCATCCTGATTGCGCGAAGTGCGTGTAGCCTGCGCACCAGCAATCAACGCTAAATCAGGTTTTATATAAAAATGGTTTTCACCGTACAGTACATAGGTGCTGACTTCCTGATCCAAGCTGGCGGTGCGCTTTCCTGCATGACCTTTTTGATTGACGAAACGATCATCATCCACCTCGCCAAATGTTGGCTCAAAGCCCAACACAAAATGATTGCGATAGCTACCGAGTGAAGCATCATTGACATAGCGCAGACTTAAACCGTAATCATCTGAACGCTGCTCTAGCACTTGATAAATCGGGTGCCACAGTTCTTTTTGCGAATAGAAAGTCGAAAACTCTAATTGACCTTCATCCAATGTTTTTACCGTGCGATTCGCAAAACGCGATAAAGTAAAATCTCGTTTTTGTCTACCTGAATAACTAAATTTGTTGGCTTGACGCGGATCATCTTCCAACTGTTTTTTGGTCAAGTTTCCAGGCAACTGGGAGTTAGTATCAACGTAAGAAGCATAAAAACGTGTCTCTACATCAGGCGCAACACGGAAACCCACGTTGCCAAAAAAGCGTGTATTTTCCTGCTGAGACCAATCACGAAAACCATCCTGCTGATAGGAGGAGAGGCTGGCAAAGTAGTCCACATCACCATTCACACCACCTGTTGCCGCCATGACACGGTTATAACCAAAACTGCCCGACTCCACGCGCAGCCGCAAGCGGTCTGCGTCATAACCGGTGGGCGTGACAAAGTTAATCGCTCCGCCCAAAGTATCCGCACCAAACACCAGCGCGCTGGCACCGCGAAACACCTCAATATAGCGCGCCGTTAGCGGCTCGACGGCTTGAAAATCGCCACTGCCATCGGCCAAATTGAGCGGAATACCGTCCTGTAGCAGTTTGATACCGCGCATATGGAAAGTGCGCTGAATACCGGAGCCGCGAATGGAGAGGCGCGACTCCTCTGCGCCAAAACGCGGCTGCACAAATACTCCAGGCGAGTAGCCCAGCGCGTCCTGCACCGTCGAGGCGCGCCCTGTGGTGTAAGACTCACCGTCCACCACGTTGGCACCGCCAGGCGTCAAACGCGCAGCCTGCTCAGCCTCCACCAGACTCGACACCGTGGTAGGTGCTGCCATTTCGGAAGCACTGACCTCCACCGTCTCCAGCTCCACGGTCTCAATTGCCTCCTCTGCCCATGCGGGAGCCGGCAAACTTGCCGCCAATACCACCAACCATCGCCCGCAAATGCGCGTTAACGCAGGCTCGCCAATCACACTCACCCTGCTGCCTCTCTGCAAAATCGGAAAGCGCGAACGATAGGCATGTTGATGCGACGCAACAATGCGACACGTTGTCGCAGGCGGAATGGCAAACGCAAAGGAAGATAAAAATGAGAGAGAAAATGGCGACCTGGAAGGGACTTGAACCCTCGACCTCCGCCGTGACAGGGCGGCATTCTAACCGACTGAACTACCAGGCCATTTTCTAAGCACCGAAACGAAAACACCATGAAATATGGTGGGTGGTACAGGGTTCGAACCTGTGACCCTCGCCTTGTAAGGGCGATGCTCTCCCAGCTGAGCTAACCACCCGTTTCGGGAGGGCGCATTCTAACGGATTGCCCTGCGCTGTCAAACGGATTCTTTGCCTTATGAAATGCAGTTTTGCGATATGCGAGAAGGTTGTCGCAAACTCGCCATACTCTGGCTACCATCCAAAAAATATTTTCATCAATTCTCCCCATGACACCCAAGCTATCCATCATCGTTGTTGTCTACCGCATGTCTCGCCAAGCGATGAACACGCTGTACAGCTTGTCGGCACAACACCAACGCAATGTTTGCGAAACCGATTATGAAGTGCTGGTGATGGAAAACCTGTCGGATGATGCACTCAACGCAACAGACGTATCCGCACTGGGCAATAACTTTCACTACTTTCCCCGCCACGAAACCTCGCCATCACCCGTCAACGCCATCAACGAAGGCTTCCGCGCAGCGCGTGCACCTTTTATTGGTTTGATTATTGATGGCGCACGCATTGTCACACCGCGCGTGGTGGAATATGCACTTGCCGTAGCACGCGCCTCCAAGAACCCACTGGTTGCGGTTCCCACGTTTAACCTCGGCCCGTATCTGCATTATCAAAATATTGATTTTCAATACACGGAAGAAACAGAAAAACATCTGCTCGAACAAACGCGCTGGAAACAAAATGGCTACCGTTTGTTTGACATCAGCAATCTTGGCGAGGCGAATCCGCGCGGCCTTTTTCAACCATTTATGGAAAGCAATTGCTATTTCACTTCTAAAGAAAACTTCGCCGCCATTGGTTATGCCGATGAGCGATTTCAGCTGCCGGGGGGTGGCACACTCAACCTTCATATGTTTCGCTCGATTGGCATGCTAGAGCAATGTAAGACATATTGGATTACGCTTGGAGAGGGATCTTTTCATCAATTTCATAATGGAGTTACGACAACTCAGACCCATGACAGGGAAAATATATTAAAAAAATTTCAAGCAGAGTTAGAAAACATATGGAACGGCCATTTTCCAGCACTTGAAAGAGAACCCATCCTCATTGGATCCAGCAGCAGTAACACTCAATCATTCTTAATGTACAGCAGTAATCGAGCACAACGACGATTTAATAGGCTACACAAAAGAGAAATGGTATTCTTTCAAGACGACAACAACAAAGAAGCATTCGTATACCAATCTGACACAGGCACATTCTACAAATGTGAACCTCGATGAATAACCCCAAAAAAACACCAGATCTTTCTATTATCGTTATCGTATATAACATGCCAACGCAGGCTATGAATACGCTGTACAGCCTATCCGCTCACTATCAAAAGAATGTCGAAGAATCTTTTTACGAAGTCATAGTGATAGAAAACAAATCTACCAAAAATCTCAGTGAATCAGACATAAAAAAACTGGGAGAAAACTTTAGATACTATTGCAGAAATGAAAAATCAACCTCCCCTGCACCTGCTGTTAATTTCGGTATAAGCATATCTCAAGGAAAATACATAGGGTTAATTCTTGATGGCGCAAGAATGGTAACCCCAAGAGTAATAGAATATGTGCAGATGGGGTTTAAGCAGTCCGCAAATAGCCTAATTACTGTTCCAAGCTACAATCTTGGACCAACAGAGCATCACCTAGCTAATTCCAATCAATACACAGAAAAAACAGAAAGCCGACTACTAGACAGCATCAATTGGAAAGAGAATGGGTACAGACTTTTTGATATTGCTAATCTCAGTGGCGCCAATACAAAAGGCCCTCTACAACTTTTTCTAGAATGCAACTGTATATTCACTGCAAAAGCAACTTTAATAAACATTGGCTGTGCCGATGAAAGATTTAACCTAGAAGGAGGTGGCTCACTAAATCTTCACCTCTACAGAAAACTAGGCACACACCCAAGCTCATTATATTACTTCGTTTTATGTGGAGAGGGATCATTCCACCAATTACACAACGGAGTAACCACATCAAATCGAGAAGATAGAACAAATCTACTCTCTTCCTTTAAATTGCAACTAGACAATATTTGGGGAGGGGAATTTGGCGGATCTGTAAAGCGCGAACCTATCTTGCTGGGAGCCTTACCTAGTCAGGCAATCCCTTTTATACTGGACTCATGCATTCATGTAGAAAATCGCTTTGAGAAGCTATCTAAAAAAAGAACGACTTTCTGGCTAGACGATGAACCATTTCAAAGACTCACTATTACAGCAGACTAAGAGCGCGCCACTGCTATCTTTTGTTGTCGTGGTATTCAACATGCCACGACAGGCAATGAACACCCTGTACAGCTTGTCCGAACAACATCAACAAAACGCCCAAGAGTGCGATTACGAAATTATCGTCGTCGAAAATCAATCAAAAAATAATTTAATTTCTGATAATGTTTACAAACTCGGCAAAAACTTTCACTACTTTTTGCGCGAAGAAACCAGTCAATCACCCGTAGGCGCTATTAACTTTGGACTAGAAAAAGCCAAAGCCGATCACATCTGCCTGATGGTAGACGGCGCGCGCATGGTAACGCCGCGTGTGGTGGAATATGCATTGATGGCGATTCGCGCCAATGCCAATGCCTTGATTGCTATCCCTGGGTACAGCCTCGGCTGGCAGGATCAACATCACCACCTCGACGCACAATACGGCGAGGCACAGGAAATCGCGCTCTTAGAAACCTGCCACTGGCAACAAAACGGCTACCGTTTATTTGATATCGCCACCATCAGCGGCGCCAATCCTAATGGCTTCATGAATCCACTGATGGAATGCAACTGTGTTATCGCAGCCGCCAGCCATTTCGCTGCTATCGGCGGTGCCAACACAGACTTTCAATTGCCAGGCGGCGGCTCCATCAATCTGCACATGTTTCGCCAACTGGGACTTCTCCCCAACAGCGCGCCCTATTTTTTAATGGCAGGCGAAGGCTCGTTTCACCAATACCACGGCGGAATAACCACCTCGCAATGGAGCGATCTCGCTGAAGTACTGGAAAGCCACCGCAAACAACTGCATAGTTACTGGGGCGGACATTTTCACTCGCTGCGGCGCGAGCCGTTGTTGCTAGGATCAACCACTAGCCACGCACAAAAATTTCTCAAATTTTCCAGTCAGAAATCCAAAAAAAGATTGGGACGTTTGGAGCGTCACGGGCAGCAACCGTGGCCAGATACCCCTAACAACGCAAAGCACTCGCTGGACTACTAGGCACACAGAGCTAAAACGAGAAAACACCATGCAGCCTTTTTTACCGCCTTCACTCAGAAATTTTTCCATTGACTACATGGCATTTAGCACCTGGGTGGATCACCTGCCATTTGGTTACGATATTGTTGCCGCTACCCGACCACAGCTAGTGGTGGAGCTAGGCACACAAAACGGCACTTCATTTTTTTGTTTTTGTCAGTCAATGGCAGAAAATAATATCGACGGCCTCTGCTACGCTGTTGACACTTGGGCCGGCGATGAGCACACCGGTGAATACGATAATTCCACCTTTGAAACTGTACAAAAACATGCACGCAGCCAATACGCGAGCATCTCATATTTAATGCGCATGCTGTTTAACGATGCACTGGCACACTTCAGTAACGAGTCGATAGATTTGCTGCATATCGACGGGCTGCACACTTACGAAGCCGTTTCAGAGGATTTTTACAACTGGTATCCCAAAGTAAAGCCGGGCGGCATCATTTTGTTTCACGATATACAAGCACGCATGATGGATTTCGGCGCCTGGAAGTTTTGGGAAGAAATTTCTACGCAATACAATACTTTTACTTTCAAACAGGGCTTTGGCCTCGGTATATTGCGCAAGGAAGGCGGCGATGAGCCAACCCATGATTTACTGAAAATGCTCTTTAGCAAAGACACAAAAACACAAGAGGATTTGCGCGCCTTTTATGCGCACGCCGCAAGATTCCATGAGTACAAACGTAAGGTAATACGGCAAGAACGCTTGCAACAACAGCGCAAACAGCAGCAAGCTGATGCTGCACAAAAAACACAATCTACGCAACTCAATGGGCAGTAAAGGGTATTAGCATGGCGTTTGACCACCGCGCTCATGGCATGCAGCCACCACTGATTCACATCGGCTATCCCAAAGCCATGTCATCGTGGTTACAAAAGTTTTTATTCCAACCCGAACAAGGCTTTATTAACATTCTGGACTCACTGAGAACCACGATTAGTGTGATCGACCCCAGTCCCTTTACATTTGACGAGTCTGCCAGCAAGGCTTTTATTGAAGAAACATTGCACAACACACCTAACCACCCACAGCTCGTGCCTGTTTGCAGTGCAGAAGCCTTGGTCGGCAATTACTACTGCGGCGGGTTTAATGCAAAACAAAATGCTGATCGTCTAAAGCAGCTTTTCCCAGAAGCCAAAATTCTTTTGATTGTCAGAGAACAGCGCAGCCTGATGCGCTCTCTCTACAAAACTATGGTTGTGTGGGGCATGCCTCACAGCATCAAGCGTTTGCTATCCCCTCAAAACACCTCATTAGCGCCACAATTTCATTTAGACTTTTTTCGCTTTGACTTAGTCGCCACCTACTATCAGACCTTGTTTGGACGCAAAAATGTACTGGTACTGCCGTATGAAGCTTTTCTAGAAAATCCGCAGGGCTTCGTCCAAAAAATACTCGCACACGCCAACTGCAAGGCAACTCCTGCTTTCACAAAACTCCCGTGGAAACGCAAGCTCAATAAAAACCAGCCTCTAATTAATATCTATTTCCAAAGACTGAAAAACCTCTTACTGGCCACTCCTTTTAACTACATCGGCCCACTGGCACAAACAGAAGCGCGCATAGCTACCAGCATCAAAAACAGCAAAAAGAGTCATCTCCCCTCTTTTACGCACGCATGGTTCGAAGATGATTTCCATCAAACCGTCTCGCAAGCTTTTAGAGGAGAATTTTCCACCAGTAACCAACGCCTTGAACTGCAGACAGGGTTAGATTTGAGACAACATCGATACGATGTGGCGAGAAACCATGACAATTTATAGCCTTAAATCCACCACTCATGAGCCACTATTCAGCTATGGTCGCTTAAGGTCTGAGCATACAAACGCCGATATCTTTAAAAATAGCGGCATCCTAGAAGTTTTATCCTTTATTCGCCCAGAAGCTCTAGCTGTCACGCAGGCAGCCCTGCAAAAAGATCAACTTATTTTTCAAGAAACCCCTAATACAACTTTACAAGTAAACCTCTCCCAGACCAGCAGGCAATTTCTGTGGGAGCTGCACAGTGGCATCATGATAAGGACTCTAGAAAATATAACAAACATACAAAACATGCTGCCAGATACTCATTGCCACTACAGCCATTTTGTTAACCTAGACACTCATACTTATGAAAAAAGAACTGCCGGAATAAATATTGAAAATATTTGTCTTTATCTATTTATTAACCTAAAAAATGGGGAGGCCATTTTACAGTCTCCAAAAAATACTCAAACCAAAAGCATATACCAAAGCAATTTGATAAAGATATGCTACTGGCAAAACCAAATAGTGGATATACACCAATGACCAAAGGGATTGACACAATATTTGATTATGCAAAGTTAGCTGAAACTGCATCAATCAATGCGAAAATCTATCAGACAGCCAGCCCATTTCCACATATTGCTATCGACAACTTCATAGATAGCACCACCGTAAAATCCATCCTCAATAAATTTCCAGATATTCAAAGTAGACCTCTCCCAAGCACACACACGATTGCCACTACTGACTCTGGAAAGCTATCTCAACCTAATAAATTATGGCTCTCCAATCAGGTTAGTGTTGCCCCCATCATCCGCCACTTATACTGGGAGCTAAACTCAGCGCCCTTTCTCGCTTTTTTAGAAAAACTCACCGGCATCGAAGGCTTGATTGCAGACCCGCATATGGCAGGCGGCGGCGTGCACGAAACTTTGCGCGATGGATTACTGATGATCCATGCCGATTTCAACAAACACCCACACTTCAACCTAGATCGCCGCCTAAATATTCTGATTTATCTCAATGAAGACTGGCAGGATGATTGGGGCGGGCATCTAGAATTATGGGAACGCGACATGAGTCGCTGCGTTAAAAAAATTTCACCTATCGCCGGTCGTTGCGTTATTTTTTCCACGCAGCGCGACAGTTTTCACGGGCACCCTCACCCGCTCACCTGCCCACCAGGAAAATCCAGAAAATCTATCGCACAGTACTACTACACGATAGGCAGACCCGCCAATGAGGATGCCAGCCCGCATAAAACACTCTGGCAGGAAACTAACTAGTCGCCCGATCGTTAATAACGTCGTGTAAAGGGCGATGGCTTAGCCTGCGCTTTATTTTTCTCTGCCATTCAAATGGCACCAAGCGCAACGCATGGCGAACACCAAACTTCTCACGCAGATGCACCAGCGCCAACAAAACTTTTTCGCGCGCCGCCAATTCAAATGCACGACTCGAAGGTGGTGGATAACACCAATGTTTTACTTGCCGCAGTGACGGCAAAGCAGGTAATACAATAGAAGAATTTTCTTCCGTAGCTGGCACTACATAATCTCGGCTATACAAAAAACTGCAACTATCCGGTGAAATCTGATGCCACTCAAAGGCAGCACCCGTATTTTCAGAGCAGCCAACCAGCAAATCACGAATTTGTAACAATGTGTCATTCCATTCAATTGGCGTTGAACGCCATGATTTAATGAAACTTAA
>CAZHQZ010000011.1:10716-18486 GCA_964534675.1 uncultured Pseudomonadales bacterium
ACAATGTGTCATTCCATTCAATTGGCGTTGAACGCCATGATTTAATGAAACTTAACGGCCTTCCTTCCAAGCGCTCAGGAAAAGAACCCAAATCTGTAGCCAAAATAGGCAAACCACTGCGCAGCGCCGCACTCAAGGTATAGCAATATGTCTCATGCCACTGCGCTGGAAACCACACCAAATGTGGCTTCAACGTTTTAATCAATTCGTCCAGTTTTTCATCATCGTAAGCGCCGTGTTGTACCACTTCCGGCGCCAAAGGTTTATAGGCATACCCAATCAAATGGTATTGCAAACGATTCAGCGCGTCGCGATAAGTGGCCGTTCTTTCCAATACATCAGCACCTTTTTCACGGCTCATCGCGCCAATCACCAATACACGCAACTGTTCTTGCGCTGCGATGCTTGGCGCATACGGCTGCGCATAAGGATGCGACTGCTCCCACTCAGGGTGATACGCCACATCAATAGTCAAATGCGGAAAATATTCCAGATACACTTCACGGCATCGCTGTGAAGGTGAAAATATTCTATCTGCTTTAGACAGCTTTTCAGAAAATTTTTCTCGCCATTCTACAACGCTCATGCGATGCGGCAGCGGATAGCTTTCAGCACATAAACTATCGCGTGTTGCCGGATTTTCTGCAAACATACCGTGGCGATCAGTCAGCGTGGGATTAGCACAAACAAAATAATAATCATGCAAGGTAATATCAAAAGGAACGGCAAGATCATCCACCAAATCCAACACGTCATCTGCAATATTCATGACATGGTGCAAGTGAACTCTCTCAACACCTATGGATTGCAACAACTCTAAAAGACGCGCGTATTCATCGCTCAAATTAAAAAATAATGACCAATGATAGTCGCCGTAGTGGCAGCCCACTTCAACAAAACCCGCTTCGGCAGACCTTAAAAACAAGCACTCCACGCTATCAGACACATGCTCGGCCAACTCATGCAAATGCTTCACAACACCACCACCTAGACTGTGTGTGATAAACAGATACTTGGGCTTGCTCGACTGCCGCATGAGCGCCAACTGTGCCATAACACGAAAAGGTCTTTCAGGGTCTTTCTTTAGATGCTCCTGCACCAAGCGATGATAACTAGGATATTTTTTATCCAGAATAGCCATTGCGTTTTGCACGCGCTCTGCTTTTTCAGACGAAAAACTGACACCACCATCATGAAATACAAAGACATTGCTACAGGTTACGTTTCTCCACCCTACCGCAGCAGCACGTCTACAAAAATCATTCTCTTCACCATAACCACGACCAAAAGCCTTTTCGTCAAACAATCCCACATCATTGAGTGCCTCTCGACGGATGTACATACAAAACCCAACGCCCGTAGGCACATCAATTTGACAAGCAGGCAACTGTGCAAATACCGCATCCACCTCGGCGACAGTTTTTTCAGCAAACAATGGGTTGGGTTGACAGTAACGCGGGAAACTACAAATTTCTGCATTATTAGAAAACGGCGTGATGGTGGCGATTCGTTTGTCTTTCGCAGCATGCGTCAACATTCTATCTAGCCAATTATTGGCCACTTCCGTGTCACTGTTTAACAATACCACATCACGATCACCGTGAAGGCTCATGCCAAAATTAACTGTACCCACGAATCCTTTATTAATCTTGTTTACATGCAGCTCAATTTTTTCTTCTCTCGACAACTGCTGTAAATACTCTTTTATCTCGGCATTTGGCGAGCAATCCTCTATCACCAACACATTAAATGTAGTTGATTTTTTGTTATCCAGCACCGACTGAATACAACGCCGAGTTTCTTCAAAACCGTTATACACGGGAATGATAATATCAATCATTCTGACTACCTCCTTTTGATACGCGCCGATCAATCAATCTCACCACACGCCAAGCCAGCAGGCTGTCCAGTCGATTTCTCACCTCGGTCAGCTCATCCGCCACAAAGAAAAATTCGTCATTTCTTGATGCTAATTTTTTTTCAAGGTTATCAATAACGCCCAGAGCTGATAAATAATTGGTTCGCTGCCCTACAAAAAGCTCATCCAACTCAACAACTCTTGCTTCTGCGCCTGCAACTGCCCTAGATTTTTCATCCAGCTCTACACTTCTCTGTCGCAAGATAGATTCCACTTGAGCAATTCTCTCACGCAGCGCCTCAAACTCTGTCATTGCCTCGTGCAACTCAGCAATTCTTGTGTCCAATCGCGCAATATAGGCTTCGTTGCGCAGAGCTTCTGCATTTCGTTGAGCAACCAGTTTTTCCAAACTAGCAATACGCTCCCTCAAGGCAGAAAACTCCGTCACGGCAAATTCAAGATCAAAAACCCTAGCCTCACACTCAGCGATATATGCATCACAATCACTAGTCGTCCGCTGCATAGCGGACTCCAAACTGGCAATGCACGCATCTCTCACCTGCATTTGCACCACTTTTTCCTGCAACTGTGCATCTCGTTCGTCGATCACGCATAAAGCATGCGAGTGCATCTCGCCAATTCTTATCAACTCATTTCTTAAGCCAGAAATATTATTATTTGATTCATTTAGTGCAAAAACAAAATCATTATTCTCAAAAACAAATCGATCAAAACTATCCAAACCCTCTAGTGCGGCATTGCTTTCTGCTACTTCAATGCCATGTTCAAATATCGAATGCGCATTCTTGGCCAGGTTATACACATACCCCTTATCAGGAAAATCCCAGCTAAAATTTCTCTGCAACTTAGCATCAATAATTTTTAGCCACGCCTCACCATCCACCTCTCCCGCACCCAAAAACTGTAAAATTGCGCCGCAAGAATGTGGATCGCCAAGCACATTTTCATAATTAAGATAAATAATTTTTTCACTCCTATCGTGACAAAACACCGAAAAAAAATAATACAGCCACAACAAGTGCCCAGAAAACAAAGAGAATCCATCTCTGGCCTGCAAAGACCCAGCGACAGCCGCTGGGTGCCTATCCACAAAAATCACCCGCACATCACAGCCACTACGATCAATCACCGCAAGCCATACAGGCAACAAGAGGCACAAACGTGGATCTTTAATCACCAAACTACCATGCTTTTCCAACTCAGCATTAACGAATGCTTTAATTTCTACAGAAATTTCACGCAAAACATCCTGCGAAATCGCCTTAAAAAAATGTCCGACTGGACATATATGAAACCACTTTAAGCTAGCCGCCTCCAGCAGGCGTTCATTAAATGCAACAACTTCTTTTGACTCCCAAAATCCGCGCGCATTGACCGCCCCAATGGTATCCAGTAGTTCTCCCGGCACAGCATAGCCCAAGCCACTCACCAACTCCGCCGTCAGCGATGTTCCACTGCGGTGCGTACCCAACACAAAAACTATTTTATTACCGGCAGCAGTCATAAATCAGGCATAACCATATTGCGAATAAAACGGCTCGCACAACTGTTTAACATAAGAAATTTCTGTCTCTGTGAGTATTTTCTTGTATTTATCTTTTTCTTTGTGCGTACTGATTTTTGAGTAATCCATCAAGCGAGGATCTTCCGTCACAAATTGAAATATTCTAGACACTTCAGGCTCAGGGTTAGCCACCAAATCTTCATATTTCACTTCCAAAAACCGTTCAGCACCACCTGGCATTTTTTTATACTCATTGATCATAATCATTGACTCAAGCCAATAATTAATCCCCCCCTTAACTTCATGCTTGGCCATAACTCGACCTTCTTTCAAACTAGAAACCACGTTCAGCGGGTTGCGATAAATATGCACAAATTTTGCCGTTGGATACATATAGCCCAACAACAAAATTCCATAAATATTTTGCGGCGTTTTGTCAAACCAGCGACCATCAATATTCTCTCTAGCTTGAAGAAAAAACTTGCCATAAAAATCAGAAATATCTTTTCTATTTTTTGCCATCTGGCGGGAAAATTCAAAATCGAAATCACTCACTCCATCTAAATCTCGATGGTTTTTAAAAAGTTTTACTCCAACATAATTTCGCTCGTAGCGAGGACTGGCATACGGATCAGCCCAACGAAAAAAATGCGTTTCCTCTGGAGATTCCAACCGAGGATGCGTTCTTAAAATATCGCGCAACAAAGTTGTCCCAGACCTCACACACCCCAGAATAAAAAACGGCGTGTTATCCGCGCCATACACCATATCAACCACACTACTATCCACATTACTCTCCATTTTTTTGGTTCGTGTTATTTTCTTTCTATGGAACATATTTACTCAATTTCTATCAAACCGCGCTGTAGGCTTCAATAACCTTTTCTGTTTCATCCACCATTACAACACGCCCCGCATCCAACCATACACAGCGCGCGCAGTATTCGCGCAACATGGATTCACTGTGGGATACCAGAACAAACGATCGATCTGTCTGCATTCGCTCTTCAATAATTGCTTTACTTTTTTTACGGAAGCCTGCGTCTCCAACGCTAAACGCTTCATCAATCAGCAGAATATCTGGATCCGCCTGACACGCGACAGAAAAACCCAATCGCGCTCGCATGCCTGATGAATAGGTATTCAGCGGCTTGTCGATGAATGCGCCCAGCTCAGAAAACGCTATCACTTGATCCATCTGTTGCTCAATGACCTTGCGACGCATTCCCAGCAACAGCGAACTCAAAATAACATTCTCTCGCCCTGTTAACTCCTGAATAAACCCTACCTGTAACGACAAGAGCTGGATTTTATCGACCTTAGACACCAATTTACCAGCGTCAGGCTTGACGATACCCGCCACTATTTTCATTAAGGTGCTCTTGCCTGACCCATTCTTTCCAATCACACCCAGCACTTCACCGCGCATAATCTGGAAGCTAACCCCATCTAAAACGGCGTTAGTATCTTTCGCAAATAGCGCACGCTCATTGTAGGAGAACCCCACACCATCCAGACTGAGAGCGACCTTATCCATTTATTTAACTATCCTCGGGTAGTATCGATCAAAATAAAACAGGAAAGAGATACCAAATGCTCCAAATAATCCTGCCCACAGCAACACTCTGCACATAGATACCCCGTCAGGGATTACATCATGCAGAAACAACCCTCTGTAGGCCTCAATTAGTTGCACGGTAGGAATCCATAACAACCACGACTTAACCGGCTCGGCTAAATCAGCAATATTAAAAAAAACACCCGACAAAAAGAAAAGCATCGTCATGCCATATTGAACGGCATACCTTAAATCGGGGATCAACGGCACCACAGCCGCAGCAGCAAGCGACATTCCCAGCACCAACAAGAACTGCACCGCCACAAGAACAGGTAAAAATCCCCACGAAGCCGCTGGGTGTATCCCGCAAGCCAGCAGAGAAACAACCAACAAAAATAGCACAATAAAAAACTTATATGTATTTGCCACCACAATATATGCGGGCAACAACCATTTAGGAAAATACACCTGTCGCATCAAGCCCACGCTAGACAGCACAACACCAGAGGCCGTTCTAACCGTGCTGTCCAGCCACTTCCAAGGAATCAAGCCGCATAACAGATAAAAAACAAAATTTACTCCGCCTTTTTTTAACCCCATTCCAAAAACGATATAAAACACGGCCATATACAGCAGAGGCTCTAATACCCACCAAAACACCCCCAAATACATGCCAGATGCACCACGCCGCAACTCTGCCAGCGCGCGATACTCAATCAGTTCAAAACACTGTCGCAACTTCATGTGGCAATCCTAAAAAAATACGCCGCCAACCTATTCAAAAATAGACTTAAACATTGGCACTAATAATTTATTACCAGACTCGCTCAAATGATCATCATCAAAATATATAGGCCATCCATTTTTATCGCCGTAACAAGCCTCACTGTCACACAAATAAGGCAAGGGATCTAATATCTCAACACCGCACTTTTTTTTGGCTTCGTACATTAATGACACAATAAAACTATGTCTGTCGTTGTATTCAGATCGAGAAATTTCAACCCGCTTTTCAATTCCTCTCATTTTTGCCCTAGCCATTGCTTGAGGCACGCTGATCTTCAGTTCTGGAATAGGCTTCACCCAATACATTTTTCTGGATTTTGCAGCCTCACACAGTGTATCCAATGCATGTTCACGAAACTGCTCAAGAAATTCCGGTGCCGGATAATCAAAAGATTTATCAAAAAAAATCGGTGGCTTAACCTTCCCCGTGCCCACAACCCCTTCATTCGCGCCCATCGCATACAAAGATGCTCTTTCAATGAGAACCACAGGCACATCAGGTGGTAGTGTTTTCAATCTATTCAAGACCCACTCCACAAATGTATTGCAGTCTTGATCTATTTTTGCGGTTACTCCTTTGATAAAAGGGCAAGCGGCTCTCGACCACAACAAAACTTTTTCATTCTGACTGGGAAGCGCTGCTTGTACTGCTGTAACAATAGCTGCGGCATGGCTATCTCCCAACACAACAGCCTTTACATCGCCTTTTCCATAAGAACACGACAAAGGTCCGCGCGCATGCACTTTTCCATAAATACACTCACGCTTTCCACGATCCATGTTCTCTTTTTCGGCCGCCAACTTAACAACTATGGGGTCAACACGTTCTGGCAACCCTTTAAATTTAATAATTCCAAGTGCCGCCAAACAAACACAGGCACTGGCTACCAACACTTGCGCTGGCAACACCCACACCGTGTCCTCTTTGCGCTTTCTTAAGGGGTGCTCGACCGCTCTATATGACAACTCAGCTAACAAAAATGACAGCAATATCCCTATAGCAACCATATACGAGTTATTTAGCTGTTGGAAATAATCCAGTAACACCACGACAGGCCAATGCCACAGATAGATTGAATAGGAACGATCGCCCATCCACACCACTACAGCATTGTTTACCCAAGCAACATCAGAGCGATTTATAAAGATAAAGGCAGCCGCGCTCAACACAGGAATCAACGCAAGATAGCCCGGCCAATTACTTTCCGATGAAATAAAATACACCGGCAAAAAAATACCCATCATGGCAACTGCATATAAAGCCATACTGATACGGGCAGACAATTTGCCTTTTAGAAAATCAGACAGGAAGAATATCAGCCCACCAGCCAACATCTCCCAATAGCGATATTTAATCAAATAAAATGCCTTGGTCGGCGCAACATCTGTTTTGATAATGCAAGACACCAAGGAATACAAAAAAAGCACAAGAACAACAGCGAAAAGCCAGCTTCGCTTTTTATTAACCAGCCACGCCACATATAAAAAAATTGGCAAGATAATATAAAACTGCCATTCCACCGACAAAGACCAAGTGTGTAGCAGCCACTTCTCATGCGACACAACATCGAAATAGCCAGACTCTTTCCTGTATGTATTATTTGAAACAAAGAGCAACGAATCTTTTATATGCTTCGCAAGCGTTCCATAGTCATCTGGTGCAAGCAAGAACCACCCTATAACCAAAAAAATCACACATAAAAACAAAAGCGCAGGAATAATTCTTTTTATTCTCGCCGCATAAAATTTAAAAATTGAAAATCTTTTATTTTCTAGACCGGAAATAATTATCCCAGTCATCAAGAATCCTGATATAACAAAAAATATATCTACGCCAAGAAAGCCGCCAGAAAAGCCAAGCACACCAAAGTGGTAAAAAACCACAGCAATTACAGCCCAAGCCCGCAGCGCATTAATATCCTGACGAAACTGACGCTGACCACCGAGCGCAACAGAACTACTAATTTCCATAATTTCCTTTTTATTGCAAAAAAAAACCCTTACCAGTGGTTACTGGTAAGGGTTTGGTTTAGATGCCTGACG
>CAZHQZ010000012.1:0-10301 GCA_964534675.1 uncultured Pseudomonadales bacterium
TGTTGCTACCTTTGGCGGCGATTGAATCATTGTTGCAACGCAATACAGAATCGGTGGTGGTGGTGGATGAGGCCTACATTGATTTTGGTGGTGACAGCGCGGTTTCGTTGATTAAAAAATATCCCAATTTGCTAGTGACGCAAACGCTGTCCAAGTCGCGCTCATTGGCGGGATTACGCGTGGGTTTGGCGCTGGGTCACGCAGATTTGATCGCCGGCTTGGAGCGCATCAAAAATAGCTTTAATTCCTATCCGTTAAGCCGTGTGGCAATTGCAGGTGCTGCGGCATCCTTTGACGACGCGGACTATTTTCGCAAAACCACAGCGACTGTTGTGCAAAGCCGTGAGCAGTTGTATGCGGAGTTGGTTGCGCTGGGCTTTGACGTGCTGCCATCAGCCGCCAATTTTGTTTTTGCGCGTCACCCACAGCGTGATGGTGCGGAATTAACGCAAGCTTTGCGTGAAAAATCTGTGCTGGTGCGCCATTTTCGCGCGCCGCGCATTGATCAATTTTTGCGAATTACGGTGGGGTCGGAGCCGCAGAATCAGGCGCTGCTGGAAGCGCTGACGGAGATTCTGCGGCACAGTTAGCTGGCGCTTAAAACCCTTCCAGCGTTGCGTAGCGATCGTAGTGAAAGCGTGAGCTGCCCAGTAGTTCAGCAGAAACGCGTGCGCGTTTGAGGAAGAGACCAATATCTAGTTCGTCTGTCACGCCGATACCACCGTGCATTTGCGTGGCTTCGTTGCTGATTAACTCGTAGGTGTCGCTGATTTTAGCTTTGGTACCGCTAACGAGTTGTGGCGCGTTGTCAGCATTTTTTTCCACAGCATCCAGCGCCAGCATCAAAATAGATTTGCACATCTCAATTTCGGTATACATGTGCGCGGCACGATGTTGCAGAGCTTGGAAAGTGCCGATTAGTGCACCGAACTGTTTGCGCTCTTTCAGGTATTGCACGGTGCGCTCAAAAATTTCTTGCATGCCACCAAACATTTCTGCCGCTAGGCAGATGCGCCCGTAATCCAGCGCTTTATCCAGCGCCTGAAAACCGTGGTCGATTTCACCGATCAAATGGGAATCAGGAATACAAACATTGTTGAGCGTCAGTCGCGCGTAGCGTTGTGAATCGACTAGTGTTGCGCTGTCGCGCTGCATGCCTGTGGTGCTGGTATCGACCAGAAATAGGCTGATGCCTTGTGTGTCGCTTGCGTTGCCGCTGGTGCGCGCCGCTACCACAAAGAGGTCGGCAGTCTGTCCGCTGATGATGCGTGTTTTGTTGCCATTGAGAATAAACGTATGGCCTTCGCGCACGGCGGTGGTGCTGATTTTTGCAGGTTGATGGTGATGACCTTCATCGCAGGCGAGCGCTACTAATTTTTCGCCAGCAATAATTTGTGGCAACAGCGTTTGTTTCTGTTCTTCACTGCCGGCGTGCAGAATAGCTGCGCCAGATAAAACAGAAGCCAGCAGCGGTGAAACCACTAGGTTGCGCCCCAATTCTTCCATGCAGCCTGCCAAACCCGTGCAGCCAAACTCAAAACCGCCGTAGGCTTCAGGAAATAATGCGCCAGACAAACCAAGTTCAACCATGGCTTGCCATACAGCGTTATCAAAACCTGCGCCATCCGTTTGATTGCGCAATGCGCGAAAAGATTCAATGGGCGATTGGTCTTTAGCAAAATTGCGCACGCTGTCTTTGAGCGCGCGTTGTTCTTCATTAAATGCGAGAGACATGGTGTGATTTCCTCAAATGCGATCAGCTCAGTACGCCGGGCAAACCCAGTGCGCGTTTGGCAATAATGTTGAGCTGGATCTCGGTGGTGCCGCCGGCGATGGTGTGTGTTTTTGCGCCCATCCACTCCAGCGTGGTGTTCAATTCTTTTTCGCTGAAATGCGCTGTGTCGCGCCAGCCGAGCGCCTGTTCGCCCATGATTTTTAGCAGCAACTCAAATTTGCGTTTTTCTTCTTCGGTGCCGCAGTATTTAAAGATCAGCGAGGTGTTCATATTGCCTGCGCCGTTGGTAAATTCGTCGATCATGCGCTGTTGCGTCACGTCGAAGGCGCGCTTTTGAATTTCGTGACGTGCAATCGCATCGCGCACCACCGGATCATCCAATTTACCGTTGCTGTTTTTGCCGATGTAATCCAGTGCAGCTTCGCGCGGTTCAATACCGCTGCCGGTTTCGCCGCCCAGATCCGACATCATGTTGCGTTCAAATTCGAGTACGCGTTTGGCAACAGTCCAGCCCTTGTTGATTTCGCCGAGCACGTTTTTCTTGGGCACGCGCACATTGTCGAAAAAGGTTTGGCAAAAGTGACGATCGCCAGTGATTAACTCAATCGGTTTCGCTTCCACGCCCGCAGAAGCCATATCAAACAACAGGAAGGTGATGCCATCGCGTTTGGGCGCATCGGGATCGGTACGCACCAAGCAGTAAATCCAATCGGATTCGTCTGCATACGACGTCCAAATTTTAGAACCGTTGATAATGAAATCATCGCCGTCTTCGACAGCGCGCGTTTGCAAGCCGGCCAAATCAGAACCGGCACCCGGCTCGGAATAACCTTGGCACCAGCGCGTTTCACCGCGTGCAATTTTGGGCAAATGTTCCAGTTTTTGTTCTTCAGTGCCGAACTCCAAAATAGCGGGACCCGCCATCCAAATACCGAGATTCACTTGCGGTGCGCGGCAACCCAATTTGCGCATCTCGGATTTGAAAATGCGTGTCTGCTCGGCATCGAAACCTGCGCCGCCGTATTGCGTTGGCCAATCGGGTACGCAGTAACCTTTTTCGACGCAGCGATCAAACCAAAGTTTTGCATCGGGTGAGGGGAAGTGAATATTGCGCGCGCCCCACACTTGTTCTTCTTGCTTGGCGGGTGTGCGCAAAGACGCAGGGCAGTTGGCATCCAGCCACGTTCTGATTTCCTGACGAAAGGCTTTGTAATCCACGAACGAATAACCTCTGAAATGACAAAGATAAAACGGCGAAACAGCGGTGCTGCATTTTAGCGGCGCGAGGCCGCTACCGTTAAGTGGCAATTACTTAGGATGTGGCGGTTTGTGTGCTCGCCTCTTTGGTTTTGCGTACCGCCGTGACTTCTGCTTTGGTTTTGTGCTTGATTAATTTGCCCTTCTTGAGCGCGGCGGTTTTTAACTCCTGCATCGATTTTTCCAAACATTCACGGTAGAAGCCCGGATCCGGCATGCTTTCACGGTCGCCCAAGATGCTGACAGTCACCGTGCCGCAATAGCTCATCACCAAATGGAAGAGGCCAACGCCAGGTGTCAGCAAGCCAACACCGTGGTATTGCACCAGTTTTGCGCCGCAGCAGTACAAGGGGAATGGAGGTCCCGGCACATTGGACACCACGGAGCAAAAGTTGATCGGCAAATTGCCAGTCAATTGGTTGTCGATGTAGAGATGCACCAAACTTTTGGTGAGACGCGGTGAGAACACGCCCGCCAATTTCAACGCATCAACCAGCGGCGTTTGTTCGCCAAACTCTTTGGCTTCACAAGTGCTTTTGTGAATGGCGTGCAGGCGCTCTACGGGATCTTCAATATCGCTATGGATATTGGCAAAAATGGAACCAATTTGATTGTGCTCGTCGGTTTCGCCGCGACGGCTGCGCATGTCCACCGGCATAGTGACGCACAGAGCGTCTTGCGGTAATTCATTGTGATGCTGCAAATAGTGGCGAATACCGCCGGCGACGATGGCCAGCGCCACATCGTTAACTTTGACATCGGTGGCGTTTTTGATGGCTTTGAAATCTTCCAGATCAAACAAGGCCGCCTCAAAAACACGGTAAGGGCCGACGGGTTTATTGAAGCGCGTTTTGGGCGCGCGAATTTCCGGCATAGGCGCATCGCCGCGCTTGATGTCGAGTAAGTTTTTGCCCACCGCAAAACTGGTTTTGTACAAACCTTTCACCAGATCCACGCTGTTGCGCACTGTGTTAAAAGCACCGCGCGAGAGCATGTTGAAGGCACTGGGCGGCACTTCTGCCAAATAATTGGGAGCTTCGTCTTCTTCCACGCCGGAGGGGTTGGGTTCTAAGTCGTGCAACGCTGCCATGAACGAGGAGCCACCGGCACCATCCACCAGCGAGTGGTGCATTTTGGTGTAGACCGCAAAACAGTTCTTGGGCAGATGCGGAATATTGTCCAAGCCTTCGATGATGTAGGCCTCCCACAGCGGGCGCGACATGTCGATAGGGCGTGCGTGCAAGCGCGCAATTTGGATGCACAACTGCCGCCAGTCACCCGGCTTGGGCAGGGCGATATGGCGCAGATGAAACTCCATGTCGAAGTTGTCGTCTTTGATCCAGTAGGGGCGGTCGTAGCCGCCGGGCACTTGTACTAAGCGCGTGCGAAATATCGGCAGTTTTTTTAGCTTTTGTTCGAAGCTGGCTATCACTTCTTTGAAGCGCACTGTGCCGTCCGGCGCGGTGGATTGATCGTAGATGCCGAGACCGCCGATGTGCTGCGGCGTGCTGGGGTGTTCGAGGTTGATAAAGGCGGAATCGAGTACGCTTAACTGCTTCATGGTGTGCCTGTCTGTCCGTGAGGTGAACGGTGAATTATCAGATAAATGTCGTAGATTGGCTAGGGGCGACCAAGGCGCGACGCTTTGTTTTGTTATAAGTGAACAGATGTTATTTAAGGAGTAATTACGTGCGTTGTCGATGGCGATGTTTGTTGTATATGCCAGTTGCTTTATTGGGTTTGGTGCTGGCTTGTGAGTTGCTGTTGCAGTTGGGTGCGTTGTTTGTGCATGGGCAGTCGCGTTTGGTACCGGCTCAGTGGTTAACTGGCAACACGCGCGTGTTGGCGCTGGGTGATTCCAATACTTACGGTTTGTATTTGCAGGCAGCAGAATCGTGGCCGGCTCAACTTGAGCGGTTGTGGAACTCGGAACATCAGACTGCGCCTATCGAAGTGCTGAATTTAGGTTATCCCGCTACCAATTCTTTTCGTGTGCTCGATAATTTGCCTGCACTGCTCGATAAGTTATCGCCAGATGTGGTGTTAATTATGGTGGGGTTCAATGATTTTTGGACGCCGCTGGAAAAAGTGCCAGAGAAAGAAAACTCTCAGTCAATATTGAGCTGGATTAAAGAACACAGTCGCGTGTATCGCTTGTATAACATTTGGTCGCGCAGTCGCATTCAAGAAGGCGATATACAGTCTGGCTATCCGCGTGATATTGCGCAATTAGATTTAAGAAAACGTGATGCCTATTTGGTAAAAACCAAAGATGGCGATGAGTTTTTTCTCGGCACTTTGCCGGGAGAGCCTGCACGCAACCGCCATGCTTTGCCACAAAATTTGCAAACTATGATTGCGCTTGTGCAACAGCATCACGCACAAGTGTATTTTGTGACGTACCCATCGAATTGGGGTTTTTATCCGGGTGCGAATAAATGGATACGTCAGGTGGCGCAACAAAAAAATATTCCATTGATAGATATTACGCCGTTGTTTATTGCTCGCTGTGTAAATGGGACGGTTTCATGTTCAAACTTAATGTTTCATGACGGTCATGCGACAGCGCAAGGTAATGCGCTGGTGGCAAAAACGGTAGCTGAGCATCTTGTTCTAGAGCGTTAACGCTTCCCGCCGCGCAATTTTTCTTGCAGCAGTGCTTCCTGTACCAATTCACGCAGCAGGGCTTCTAGGCGTGGCATGGCACTGCGCACTACGTCATCGACCAGTTTTTCGCGGCTGCGTGTTGAGGATAAATGCGTGCGTGTGGAGGTCGATAAATTTTTGTCCACACTATTTTGGGTTTTCTGCGCGCGGCGTGCGCTGTTGTCGTGATGACGATGCTCCAAGCCTAGTGTGGGAATACTGTCATCGGGTATAAGTAGTGGAATATGACCTGTTGCTGCTGTGCGAGGTTTTTCGTGCGGTTCAGGCGATGTGCTGTCATCTAACAAATTGCGTATAGATTCCAACTCATTGAGCAAATCGTCGCGGCTTTTTTTTTCGCCGGCGTTGTGCGGTGCGGTTTGTTTATTGTCAGTGCTCATGCGCTTTTTTTCATATCATGGATTTTGATGTTGTAGCCGCGCTCTTGGTAAAAACGAAAGCGTTGGCGACTGATCGTGAGCTGTGCTTCATCTTGCGTAACAATTTCAGCCACGCGCGCAAAGCGGCTAAAAAAAGTGGGGATGGCTGCGCTCAAATTAATTAATAAATCGTGATGCGAGGAAGATTCATCTTGCCAGCCAATATGCACTGGTGTTTGTTGGCCGGCGGGCAGCGTGGCGTGAGGCAGAAAACTGTCGGTTTTGAATGACCACAGCAGAGCATTGAGCGCACTACCCGTTTCATTGTCTGCGGTTTGGATGAGAATGCGATTGTTCAACTGCCATGCTTTTTCTGCTAAACGGCACGCAAAAATCTGACGCGATTTTTCGTCGTGTTGTGGCAGTAAATAAAAATCAACGCGCGTCATCGCTGTCACTTTTTAGGCGGGGAAACATTGATCGATTAAAAAGCGCACCAACAGCGGCACAGGTCGTCCACTCGCGCCTTTGTTGCTGCCTGCGCTGTGCCAAGCGGTGCCAGCAATATCCAAATGCGCCCATGCGTAGTTTTCAGTAAAGCGCGCTAAAAAACAGGCGGCGGTGACAGAGCCAGCGTTGCGTCCACCCACATTGGCGACATCCGCGTACGGGCTTTTTAATTGTTGTTGATATTCTTCCCACAAGGGCATGCGCCAAGCTTTGTCTTCGGTGCGCATACCCGCTGCAAATAATTGTTCGCCAAGTTTTTCGTCATTGCTGTACAGTCCGCTGGCGTGATTGCCTAATGCAATGACGCAGGCGCCGGTCAGTGTGGCAATATCAATCACCGCAGCGGGTTTGAAACGCTCAACATAGGTCAGCGCATCGCACAACACCAAGCGCCCTTCAGCGTCGGTGTTAATCACTTCAATCGTTTTGCCGCTCATGCTGGTCACGATGTCGCCAGGTTTAGTGGCGTGACCGCTGGGCATATTTTCGGCACAGGCCATCACGCCGATCACGTTGATAGGCAGTTGCAGTTTGCTGATGGCTTGCATGGTGCCGAGCACACTCGCCGCGCCGCACATATCAAACTTCATTTCTTCCATACCCGCGCCCGGCTTCAAACTGATGCCGCCGGTGTCGAACGTGATGCCTTTGCCGACCAACACAATCGGCTTTGCATTTTTTTGGCCGCCGCAGTAATCCATCACCACCAATTTAGCGGGTTGATCGCTGCCTGCCGATACCGATAGCAGCGAGCCCATTTTCAGCGCGCGCATTTGTTTTTCATCTAATACAGAGACAGAAACTTTTTTCTGGTGTTTAGCTAATTGTTGCGCCTGTTCGGCTAAATATGTTGGTGTGCAGATATTGCCGGGCAAGTTGCCCAACTCGCGCGCTAGCGCCATGCCGGCGGCAATCGCAGCGCCCGTGTCCAAGGCCTGATTCACTGCTTTCTGATGCAGAGGGTTGTGCCAGACTATTTTTTTCAACGCAGCGGTTTTTTTGTCTTTTTTGAGCGTATTGAAGTGATAAGTGCTGTTGCTCAACTGCTGCGCCGCCAGTTCCGCGCACCACAGGGCATCGCGCTCCTCCACGCACACTTCGTCCAACAGTAAAACAGCGTCTTTGGCCTTCACTTTTTGCAACTGATCTGCAATGTGTCCCAACAGCGTGAGGAACTGCGCGCGCGTCAGTGGTTTGCCATCGCCTGCGCCCACCAGCAGCAAACGATCAGCGGCCACTGCTTCCACATGCGGCAACAACAGCACTTCGCCCGCTTTGCCGGTGAGGTCGCCGCGTTTCTTTAATTGTGCAATCAGAGCATCCAGCGTGCCGGTGGCGTGGATAGACGTTGTTTTGCCGCTAAATACCGGCAGCACGAGGCAGTCGGTTTTGCAGGTGAGCGGTTTGACGGGCTGGTTGCTGATGGTCAGCATGGTGATGGGTTCTCCGTTGCGATGCAGATTCTTGGCTGGCATAAAGCCGTGCTGGTATAGTCTACCCTCAGTGGTGGCGCCTTCAAGCTTCGGCAGCACACCAACACACTTTCTCCCCATTGGACACTTGATGTGATGCTGCCCCGCTTTATTTTGGCGCGATATTTTGCACGAGAGATTTTGCAAACCACGTTTGCCGTCACGCTGATTCTGTTGTTGATCTTCCTCTCCGGTAAGTTTGCTAAATATTTGGCGGACGCAGCCAGCGGAAAAATTTCTGCCGAAATCATTGCTTATTTGTTGTTGTATCGCGCGCCCAGTATTTTGCAGCGCATCCTTCCTTTAGGTTTATTTCTCGGCATCTTGTTGGTGTTCGGGCGCATGTATGTGGAGAATGAAATTACCGCCCTGCACACAGCCGGCATCGGCGTGGTGCGCTTGCTGTTGCTGAGCAGTTTGGCAGTTGTGCCTGTGGCAGTCATGACAGGTGTGCTGACCTTGTATGTCAGCCCAGAAGGATTTCAGCGCGCCGAGCAATTATTGAATGGCGAAAAAAAGCGCAGCGATTTGGATTTGGTAGAGCCGGGGAAGTTTTTAGATTTGCGCACTTGGCGTGGCGTGTTGTACACCGGCAACATCAGTGACGATCGTCAAATGATGGAAGATGTTTTTGCTGTTGAACAACACAGCGATGGTGCCTGGACAATTTTTCGCTCGGCGTATGGCTCGCAGTATTACGATGAAACACTGGATGCGCGCTACACCACTTTGAATGACGGCGTGCGTTATACCTTGAAGCCAGGCGAAGTCGGCGGCGAGCGTTTACGCTTTTCTGCTTTGAAACAACACATGAAACCGTCCAATGTGGAATACGACGTGCGGCGACTCAAAGAAGACACGCTCTCGCTGCCCTATATCTTGAAAGAAATTGACAGCCCGTCGTTGGAAACACCCAATTGGCGTTGGACATTAATCGCCACGGCGCAGTGGCGTTTTTCATTGGTGTTGTTGGTGTTGCTGGTAGCTGTGTTGGCGGTGGCGATGAGTCGCACCACACCGCGCCAAGGGCGTTACATTAAATTGTTGCCAGCCATGTTGCTGTATTTTGCGTACATGACTGCGCTGGATATTTTGCGTCGCAAAATGAGTGAAGGAGACATTAATGTCATGCCAGGCATGTTGACGGCGCACCTATTATTTTTGGCGGTGGCACTATTGTTGCTGTTTAGCGACAGGCTGTTGCAGTGGAGAAGGCAGCCATGAAACAGTTGAATCGTTATGTCGCCAAGCATGTAGTAGCAGCCATTTTGTTAGTGATTGCAATGTTGGTGTGCTTGTTTTCTGTGTCGTTGTTTGCAGAAGAAATGTCGGATGCGCCCGATCACTACAGCTTGGTCAATATTTTGATTTATGTGGTGTTCAGCGTGCCGGGGATGGTGGCAAAAAACTCCACCTTTGCCATGTTGATCGGCAGTTTGTTGGGTTTGGGCGTGCTGGCAAATCAAAGCGAGTTGACGGTAATGCGCGCCAGCGGTATTTCCGTGTTGCGTATTGTGTGGATGGTGGTGAAGCCTGCACTGGTGATTGTGTTGCTTATCAGTGTCATTCGAGAGTTTGTTGTGCCGTCAGCAGATCGCTATGCCAACTATTTTCGCGCAGAAAAAATAGAAGAAGATCAGGCGTATAACTTGATACGCAGCGCGCACGGTTTGTGGATGCGCAAAGACAATGAGTTTGTCCATTTCAATTATGTGAATGCCGATGGTGAAGTGTTTGGTTTTGCGCGCTTTGCATTCGATCGCAAAGGCGAATTACAGTTTGCGCAGTACGCACCGCATGCCATCCACAACAGCACTGCGGGCGAGCCGGGTTGGCAACTAGAAAAACCCAAAACTACGCTGTTTGGCGAAGACAAGATCACGGCCGGTGCGCAACAAGATTATTGGCAAAGTGAGTTAGCACCCAGTTTGTTGGCAGTGGTGGCGATAGACCCCGATGAAATGAGTTTGCGCGAGTTGCACTACTACATCAATTACTTGGACGAGCAGAGTCAAGATGCGCGTATTTTTGAATTGTCGTTCTGGAAAAAAGCCTTACAGCCACTGGCGATGATTGGTTTGGTGTTGGTGGCAGTGTCATTTATTTTTGGTTCACTGCGCGATACCACCATGGGCTACCGTTTATTTTTTGGCGTGATGTTAGGCATGGCCTTTCGCTTTAGCCAAAGTATTTTGGGGCCAACTAGCATGGTGTATGGATTTGCGCCGTGGGTTGCGATTGCATTGCCCATTGTGATTTGTTGGGGGCTGGGATTTTTTCTGTTGTCGCGGGTGAAATAAC
>CAZHQZ010000012.1:10401-18301 GCA_964534675.1 uncultured Pseudomonadales bacterium
TTCAGCCAAAAAATGCAATAAAACGCGCAAATTACCAGCAGCATTCCCAGAAAAACCAAAGGGTTTCCGCCGGCGGTTGTGGAAGTTTCTACATAGTTTTTGCCAAACAGCGCACTCTCAATGCCAACGGCAATGCCCCCAAACAGCATCAGTAGGCCGAACAATAAAAAACTGTCGTAAACAAGTGCGCCGAGGCGACGCCATAAAGGAGCGTTGGGCAGCATGGATGCTGAGTCTCATGTTTGGATTGGCAGCCAGTATAAGCGACAGACGCTATAATGACCGATCGTCTATCGCTTGGCAGTGCAATGAAAAGTATTCAAATTCGCGGTGCGCGCACCCATAACTTAAAAAATATTAATCTCGATATTCCGCGCGACAAATTGGTTGTGCTGACTGGGCTCTCCGGTTCTGGCAAATCCTCGCTGGCGTTTGATACTTTATATGCCGAAGGGCAGCGCCGCTATGTGGAATCGCTGTCCACTTATGCGCGACAATTTTTGTCGATGATGGATAAACCGGATGTCGATCACATCGAAGGTTTATCGCCTGCCATTTCGATTGAACAGAAATCCACCTCGCATAACCCGCGCTCTACAGTCGGCACCATCACAGAAATTTATGATTATTTGCGCTTGTTGTTTGCGCGCGCTGGCGAGCCGCGCTGCCCAGAGCACAACAAACCGTTGGCGGCGCAAACCGTGAGTCAAATGGTCGATGCCGTGCTGGCAATGCCAGAAAACACCAAGTTGATGCTGTTGGCGCCAGTGATACGCGATCGCAAAGGCGAACACGCGCATGTGATTGAAAAATTAAAAAGCCAAGGTTTTGTGCGCGCGCGCATCGACGGCGTGGTGTGTGATTTGGACGATGCGCCCAAGCTGGCAAAAAATATCAAACACACCATAGAAGTGGTGGTGGATCGCTTCAGTGTGCGCGCCGATATACAACTGCGCTTGGCGGAATCGTTTGAAACCGCGCTGAAGTTGTCAGAAGGCATTGCGCAAATTGCGCACATGGATAACAGCAAGCAGCCAGAACAGATTTTTTCCGCCAAGTTTTCTTGCCCACTCTGCGACTACAGCATCAATGAGCTGGAGCCGCGCATGTTCTCTTTTAATAATCCGGCGGGCGCTTGCCCTGGTTGTGATGGCTTAGGTGTAAAACAATTTTTTGATCCAGATCGCATTGTGCAATTTCCAGAAGCCTCGATCAGCGAAGGGGCGATTCGCGGCTGGGACAGACGCAATTTTTACTATTTTCAGATGTTGACTTCACTGGCCGATCACTACGGTTTTGATGTGGATACATCGTGGCAAAAACTTAAAAAATCGCACAAGCAGGTTTTGTTATACGGGTCCGGTGATGAAGATATTGTGTTCACCTATTCCAATGATCGAGGTGATGTCTACCAGCGGCAGCAGCCTTTTGAAGGCATCGTGAACAACATGGATCGTCGCTATCACGAAACAGAATCCAATAGCGTGCGAGAAGATTTGGCGAAATACATCAGCAATCAATCCTGCCCAGATTGCGGCGGCACGCGCTTGAGAAAAGAGTCGCGCTATGTATATGTCGATAACCACACCTTGTCTGAATTGACCGAAATGCCCGTTGGCGATGGCTTTCGTTATTTTTCGCAACTCGAACTGAAGGGTAGGCAGGGGAAGATTGCCGAAAAAATCTTGAAAGAAATTCAAGAGCGCCTGCGCTTTTTGGTGGATGTCGGTTTGAATTATTTGACACTCAATCGCAGTGCGGAAACGCTGTCTGGCGGTGAGGCGCAGCGCATTCGCTTGGCTTCGCAAATCGGCGCTGGCTTGGTGGGTGTGATGTATATTTTGGATGAGCCGTCGATAGGTTTGCATCAGCGCGACAACGAGCGCTTGTTGTCTACCTTGATTCGCTTGCGCGATCTCGGCAATACCGTGATTGTGGTAGAGCACGATGAAGACGCTATCAAAGCGGCCGATTTTATTGTGGATATTGGTCCTGGCGCTGGCGTACACGGTGGTGAAATTGTTGCCAGTGGTTTGCTGGCGGATATTGTCAGTAATAAAAAATCGCTGACTGGCGATTATTTGTCGGGCAGAAAAAATATTGCTCTGCCAAAAAAACGCTTAATGCTCAACCCAGAAAAAATATTGCTGTTGGAAGGGGCGACGGGAAACAATTTACAAAATGTGACGCTGGAAATCCCTTTGGGTCTGTTTACTTGTGTCACGGGCGTTTCCGGTTCGGGTAAATCCACGCTCATCAATCACACCTTGTTTCCTATTTTGGCGGAGCAGTTGAATGGCGCGACGACTTTAAAGCCCGCACCGTATGAGGCTATTAGTGGATTGGAACACGTCGATAAATGTATCGACATCGATCAAAGCCCTATCGGTCGCACACCGCGCTCCAATCCGGCGACGTATACCGGCATGTTTACCGCGATACGCGATTTATTTGCCGGCACACAGGAAGCGCGCTCGCGTGGTTATCAGCCGGGACGTTTTAGTTTTAACGTGAAAGGTGGGCGCTGCGAAGCCTGCGAAGGCGATGGCGTCACTAAAGTAGAAATGCATTTTTTGCCGGATGTGTATGTGGCTTGTGATGTTTGTCACGGCAAACGCTACAACCGCGAAACGCTGGAAGTGTTGTACAAAGGCAAAAATATCCACGATGTGTTGGATATGACCGTGGAAGCCGCGTTTGAATTTTTCAAAGCCGTGCCGACAATCGCCAATAAATTGCAAACATTGTTGGATGTGGGGCTCTCCTATATTCGCTTGGGGCAAAATGCGACTACGCTCTCTGGTGGCGAAGCGCAGCGTGTGAAATTGGCGAAAGAATTGTCGAAGCGCAGTACAGGGCAGACAATTTATATTTTGGATGAGCCGACTACCGGATTGCATTTTCACGACATCGCGCAGTTGTTGACGGTGTTGATGCGCTTGCGCGATCAAGGCAACACCGTGGTCGTGATCGAACACAATTTGGATGTGATTAAGACGGCGGATTGGATTGTCGATCTCGGCCCCGAAGGCGGTTCGGGTGGCGGGCAAATCATTGCAGCGGGAACGCCGGAAGATGTGGCGCGTGAAAAGCAGTCGCACACCGGTCGTTTCTTACAGGCTTTGTTGCACTGAAACGCTGTGCGTTGCCATAAATGAAGGCGGGGTCGGTATAATGAGGCGCTTATTGGGTGCGAGGTTCCTATGACTGAACGCAAGGCCAGTGTCCAGCGCGATACGTTGGAAACGCAGATTCAAGTTGCTATCAATCTCGATGGCACAGGCAAAACGCATTTTGATACGCAAGTGCCATTTTTGGAGCACATGCTGGATCAAATTGCGCGCCACGGTTTAATTGATCTCAGTGTGGTTGCGCAAGGCGATGTGCATATCGACGATCACCATACCGTGGAAGATATCGGCATCACGCTGGGGCAGGCATTTGCGCAGGCGGTGGGCGATAAAAAAGGTATTTGCCGTTACGGTCACGCCTATGTGCCGCTCGATGAAGCGCTGTCGCGTGTGGTGATCGATTTTTCTGGTCGCCCCGGTTTGGAAATGCATGTCAATTTTACGCGCGGTCGCGTGGGTGATTTTGATGTCGATTTGTTTTATGAATTTTTCCAAGGTTTCGTCAATCACGCTGGCGTGACGCTGCATATCGACAATTTGCGCGGCGCGAATACGCATCACCAAATCGAAACCATTTTTAAAGCCTTTGGTCGCGCCTTGCGCATGGCAGTCACGCCCGATCCGCGTATGGTTGGGCAAATGCCGTCCACAAAAGGCACGCTGTAACCATGTCATCTTCTGTTGCCGTAATTGATTACGGCATGGGCAATTTGCACTCCGTCGCTAAAGCGTTAGAGCATGTTGCGCCGAATGCACGCGTGATGGTCACCAATAATCCCGCAGAGATTCGCGCCGCCGATCGCGTGGTGTTTCCCGGTGTTGGCGCAATGCGCGACTGCATGGCGGGCATACGTCAGGTGGGTGCGGATGTTTTGGTCAAAGAAGCGATAGCGCAAAAACCCGTGTTGGCAATTTGCGTAGGTATGCAGGCGCTGATGACGCGCAGCGAAGAAAACAGCGGCGTCGATTGCTTAAATATTTTGCAAGGCGAGGTACGTTTTTTTGGCAGTGATGTGCGCGATCGTGATGGCCAGCGTTTGAAAGTACCGCATATGGGCTGGAATGAAGTGCAGCAAATAAAGTCGCACGCCATGTGGTCAAACATTCCGCAAAACAGCCGCTTTTATTTTGTGCACAGCTACTATGTGGCTGCACAAGATCGCTCGTTGGTGGCGGCTAGTGGTGATTATGGTGTGTCGTTTGATGCGGCGCTGCTCACCAAAAATCTGGTTGCAGTGCAATTTCACCCAGAAAAAAGTCACACCGCCGGTTTGCAGTTGTTAAAAAATTTTATGTCTTGGGATGGGTGTTGTTAGTCATGTTGATTATTCCTGCCATTGATTTGAAAGATGGACAATGCGTGCGTTTGAAACAAGGTCGCATGGAGGATTCCACCGTGTTCGGTTCTGATCCGGTGGCGATGGCGCAGCGTTGGGTGGATGCCGGTGCGCGTCGTTTGCATTTGGTGGATTTGAACGGCGCTTTTGCTGGCGAACCGGTGAATGGCGAAGCGGTTAAAGCGATCGCGCGCGCTAATCCCTCTCTGCCGATACAAATTGGTGGCGGTATTCGCAATGCAGAAATCATTGAAGCGTATCTGTCGGCCGGCGTGAGCTATGTCATCATCGGTACCAAAGCGGTGAAAGAGCCGCAGTTTGTGACAGAAATGTGCAAACAATTTGCAGGAAAAATTATTGTCGGCATTGACGCGCAAGACGGCATGGTCGCCACCGATGGTTGGGCGGAAATCAGCGCTGTGAAAGCAGTCGATTTGGCCAAACAATTTGCCGATGACGGCGTGTCTTCTATCGTCTACACCGATATTGCGCGCGACGGAATGATGCAGGGTGTGAACGTGGAAGCGACGGCACAGTTGGCAGAGGCCTGCGGTATTCCTGTGATTGCCTCGGGTGGCGTCACCAATATGGATGATATTCGCGCCTTGAAAGCCGTGGCCGCGCGCGGCGTGTTGGGCGCAATTACGGGGCGCGCTATATACGAAGGCACGTTGAACCTCGCCGCAGCGCAGCAGTTTTGTTTGGCGTAGAAATATATGTCGCAGAATTCTTTGTTGAATAGAACGCTGCGGCATTTGCGACAGGCGTGGTCTGATCTCAATACTACGCTGCGCAGAGAAGATCAGTACTGTGTGGATCCAGCTCTGAGTGATCGCGATGTAGATTATTTTCGACAGCAAATAAAAAGCTGTCTCGCCGCACCTGGTGGCGAATGGGCCAAACGTGCGCAGGCTGCACATATTGGCCACACCTATATGTCACTCAACAAGCAGGGGCGTTTGCGTTTTTTGCGTTTACTGGCGAGCGATTTTGATGCGGATGAGCAACAAATTCAGCGCGCGATTGATGCGTATGTGCAGGCCTTGAATGTAGATGAAAAGCCGAAGCTGCGCCACAAGTTGAGCAAAGTTTTGATTGCACCGCGCGTGCAATTGTTGACGTTGTTTAATGCTATGCCCAGTGGCATTAAGTTTTTGGTCGATATGCGCAGCGAATTATTGGAAATGGAAGCCAGTAAAGATGCAGAGCTGCGTGAAGTCGAAAAAGATTTAAAACACTTGCTGACTACATGGTTTGATATTGGCTTTCTGCAATTGCAGCAGTTGACGTGGGATTCCTCAGCATCTTTGTTGGAGAAATTGATTGAATACGAAGCGGTACATGAAATTACCAGTTGGGTAGATTTGAAAAATCGCATGGCAGCCGATAGGCGGTTGTTTGCGTTTATTCACCCCAATATGGAAGACGAGCCGCTGATTTTTGTGCAAGTGGCCTTGTGTAATGGTTTGGCAACTAACGTGCAAACTTTATTGGATACGCATGCGCGCACTTACGATCTGGCAGGTGCTAACACGGCAATTTTTTACTCGATTTCCAATGCGCAAAAAGGATTGTCCGGCATCAGTTTTGGCAACTTTCTGATTAAGCGTGTTGTGGCGAATTTGAAAAAAGAGTTTCCGCAATTGAAACGTTTTGCTACATTGTCTCCAGTGCCTGGATTTATGCGTTGGCTATCCGAAACGGAACAAAACGATAAAAGTATACTCAGCCAACAAGAGCGATCTGTAGTAAATGCCTTGGCAGAACACTTGGCGGTGGAAGTAGGGCTGACGAGTGTTTTATCTGTGTTGGCTTGGCATCAAAACCAGAAAATTTGTGATGCGTTAAAGCCAATTTTGTTGCGCTTGTGTGCGGAATACTTGATGGGTTTGCAGCAGGGAAAACAGCGCGCACGCGATGGCGTGGCGCATTTCCATCTGGGCAATGGCGCAACTTTGCAACAAATCAATTGGATGGCCGATGTTTCACCCAAAGGTATACGCCAGTCTGGCGGCATGATGGTGAATTATCTGTACGACCCTGACACGATAGATCGCAACAGTGAAAACTATATGCAAGCCGGTGTGATTGCTGCATCTACCGACGTGCAAGAGTTGCGCGCCATGGCATCAGCGCACTAAATACACGCGATTTTTTAGGCGAGATATTGGTTAATCACTTGCAACACATGCTTGAAGCATTTGGGATTGCCACAAACAATATTGCCGCTATCCATGTACTGATTGCCGCCCTGAAAATCGCTGATTAAACCGCCCGCTTCCTGAATTAACAAAATTCCCGCTGCAATATCCCACGGTTTTAAGCCCATTTCCCAAAACGCATCAAAGCGTCCGGCGGCGATGTAGGCCAAGTCCAGCGCGGCAGAACCGGCGCGACGTATGCCTGCGGTTTGCGGTGCCAATTCTTCCAATACTTTGATGTAGCCCGATATTTTTTCGCTGTGGTGGCTGCGAAAAGGAATGCCGGTGCCGAGCAGTGCGCCGTCGATTGTGGTGCGCGAGGTGACGCGAATTCTGCGACCGTTGAGTTGCGCGCCGCGTCCGCGACTGGCGGTAAATTCTTCGCGCGTCACGGGGTTGTAAACCACAGCGTGCTCAATTTTTCCTTGGTATTGGCAGGCAATGGAAACCGCGTAGTGTGGAATGCCGCGCACGAAATTGGTGGTGCCATCCAGCGGATCAATAATCCAGATGTAGTCGGCATCGGGGTTCGTACTGCCGCTTTCTTCAGCGAGAAAACCGTGATCGGGATAGGTTTTTTGCAGCAGACGAATGATGATGTCTTCGGCTGCGCGATCAACCTCGGTGACGTAATCGTTGCTGCCTTTTTCAGTGACGGGAATGAGGTCGATACGATCCGAGGCGCGTACGATGTGTTCACCGGCCTGGCGCGCAGCACGCAAGGCAATATTCAGCATGGGCTGCATGGGAAGACCGAGGTTCAGTAAAAGAAGGGGCACTATTGTAGCAGTCGCTTGCAGTGGGATAAACGAATCGCTTTGGCGCGGTAGGCAAATCAGGCACAATGTCGCCCTTGTTTTAATGTGACAGGGTGTGACAGGTTTTTTATGGCAGTCAGTGCAAAAGCGGCAGTAGTGTTGGATGGTGCAAAAGTAGCGCAGGAAACCGAGGCGCAGATTCGAGCGCGCGTCGAAAAGCTAAAGGCGCTGTCCGGCACTACGCCTATTTTGGCGACCATTTTGGTGGGCGATGACCCTTCATCTGCCACTTATGTGCGCATGAAAGGCAATGCCTGTCGTCGTGTGGGCATGGATTCTGTGGCGATTGAAATGCCGCAATCCACCACCACAGCGCAGTTGTTGGCGAAAATCCAAGAGCTGAATGCCAATCCTGCCGTGCACGGTATTTTGTTGCAGCATCCGGTGCCGGCGCAGATCGACGAGCGCGCTTG
>CAZHQZ010000013.1:0-6789 GCA_964534675.1 uncultured Pseudomonadales bacterium
CGGAAGATTTGGCGGCGTGCATGCGCCATCTGGAAGCTTTAGAGTTTTTGCTCGACTGTGAATGGCGCCGCTACAGCGCGCGCTCATAAAACAACGAGAAGCAGGAAAGCGTAATGAGTGAATTGATTGTTTATTCTGAAAATGGCGAGCAGCAAATGCAAACGCGCGCCGCGCCGCAAATCGCGCAAACCTTGCAGCAAGTGGGTATACGCTTTGAGCAGTGGCGACCTAGTGCGCGGGTGCAGGCGGGCAATACGCAAGAAGCTATTTTGCAGGCGTATCGCAGCGATGTAGACAAGATCGTCGCCGAATGCGGTTTTGTTGCGGTGGATGTCATCAGCATCAACAGCAGCAATCCCAACAAACAAGCACTGCGCGAAAAGTTTTTGAGCGAGCATATTCACACCGAAGATGAAGTGCGGTTTTTTGTTGATGGCTGCGGCTTGTTCTATCTGCATATTGGCGACAAGGTGTACAGCGTGTTGTGCGAGAAGGGCGACTTTCTCAGCGTACCAGCCAATACAAAGCATTGGTTTGATTTGGGTGGTGAACCCAATTTGGCGGCGATTCGTTTTTTTAATAACGAGGCGGGCTGGGTGGCGCAGTACACAGGCAGCGAGATCGCCAAACAGTTTCCTAAATTGGACGGTTGATGCACATGTTCAAAGTCAAAGCCATACTCACCGATATTGAAGGCACTACCAGTTCCATTTCTTTTGTGCGCGACGTGTTGTTTCCTTATGCCGCGCAACACCTGTCTATGTTTGTACGCGCCAACGCGCAAGACCCTGCGGTGTTGGCGCAAATGCGCGCGGTGGCGCAAGAAACCGGCGTGGCAGAAAACAATTACGAGGCGATTATCGCAACGCTGTTGCAGTGGATTGCGGAAGATCGCAAAGCGACGCCGCTAAAAGCTCTGCAAGGCATGCTGTGGGAACACGGCTATAAAAATCAGGCTTACAGCGCGCATGTGTATGAAGATGCGGTTAAACAGTTGCAGGCGTGGCATGCAGCAGGTATTCCATTGTTCGTGTATTCCAGCGGCTCGATTCAAGCGCAGAAATTATTTTTTGCCTACAGCGAATTTGGTGATATGACGCCGCTGTTTTCCGGTTATTTCGATACCACATCGGGTGCGAAACAAGAGGCTGCTTCCTATCAACGCATTGCAGAGGCGATTCATATAGCGCCAGAAAACATTTTGTTTTTGTCGGATATTGCAGCGGAATTGGATGCCGCCAAGGCGGCGGGTATGCAAACCTGTTGGTTGGTGCGCCCGCAAGACACCTCGGCGAATGCGGCGGCTATTACTGCAGCTAAACACCCAGTCGTGCGTGATTTTTCAGAAGTGGTTTTGTAAAGCTGGTTTAGCTTATCGGGAAGCAAGTGCCAAAATAGCTCAAGGTGTGCAAGTTTTCCTTGACCAGTGTGGGGTGGCTTTATAACATACGCCGCCTCGAAAGAGGCCGTTCCGACTTAGCTCAGCGGTAGAGCAGTTGACTGTTAATCAATTGGTCGGTGGTTCGATCCCACCAGTCGGAGCCATATTTACGGGGTACTTGTCACCATATTGAGACAGTGCCCCTTTTTTTTCTGGCAAGGTAGCTCAGCAGGTTAGAGCACAACACTCATAATGTTGGGGTCCCCAGTTCGATTCTGGGCCTTGCTACCATATTCCTCCCTTAGCTGATGGCGTTGTGCAGATGACATCAGAATTACCCAAGCCAGAACACAAGCCCTTTGTCGTGGAATCGCGCTTTGCGCCGGCCGGCGATCAGCCGTCGGCGATTGCGGCTTTGGTCAATGGCATACAGTCGGGGTTGATGGCGCAGACGCTGTTGGGTGTGACCGGTTCCGGCAAAACTTTCACCATCGCCAATGTGATTGAACGCGTGCAGCGCCCGACGATTGTGCTTGCTCCCAACCGCACGCTGGCCGCGCAGTTGTATGGCGAGTTCCGTGAGTTTTTTCCACACAATGCGGTGGAATATTTTGTTTCGTATTACGACTACTACCAACCGGAGGCGTATGTGCCTTCGTCAGATACGTTTATCGAAAAAGATGCGTCGGTAAACGAACATATCGAACAGATGCGTTTATCCGCCACCAAAGCGTTGTTGGAGCGATCTGACGTTATTGTGGTTGCCACGGTGTCGTCGATTTACGGCTTGGGTGATCCTGAGCAGTATTTTAGTATGGTGCTGCATCTCAGTCGCGGCGAGCGCATAGATCAGCGCGAATTGCTGCGCAAATTGGCGGAATTGCAATATCGCCGCAACGATATTGATTTCCAGCGCGCCACTTATCGCTGTCGCGGTGATGTGATTGATGTGTATCCAGCCGATTCGGATATGGAAGCCATTCGCATCACGCTGTTTGATGAAGAAGTGGAAAATATTGCCGCGTTTGATCCGCTGACAGGGCAAATATTGCGCAAGCTGCCGCGCGTTACCATCTTTCCTAAAAGCCATTACGTCACACCGCGCGATACGGTGTTGTCGCGCATCGATGACATCAAAGCAGAATTAAAAGAGCGTTTAGCGCAATTTCGTGAGCTGGAAAAACATGTGGAATTCCAGCGCCTTGAGCAGCGCACGCAATATGACATCGAGATGATTGTTGAATTGGGTTACTGCAACGGCATTGAAAACTACTCGCGCTATTTGTCGGGCCGTGCGCCGGGTGAGCCGCCACCCACGCTGTTTGATTATTTGCCGGAAAATGCGTTGCTGGTGATTGATGAATCGCACGTCACCATTCCGCAACTTGGCGCGATGTACAAAGGCGACCGTTCGCGCAAAGAAACGTTGGTGGAGTATGGGTTTCGCTTGCCGTCGGCCTTGGATAATCGCCCGATGCGCTTTGATGAATGGGAGAAAATTGCGCCGCAGATGATTTATGTCTCGGCCACGCCTAGTGCCTATGAAGAAGCGCACAACGGACAGGTGGTGGAGCAGGTGGTGCGCCCTACAGGGTTGGTGGATCCTGAAATTGAAGTGCGCCCCGCCACAACGCAGGTGGATGATTTGCTGTCGGAAATTCGCTTGCGCGTGAAAAGCAGCGAGCGCGTGTTGGTCACCACACTGACCAAACGCATGTCCGAAGATCTGACCGATTATTTAATGGAGCACGGCGTTAAAGTGCGCTATTTGCATTCCGATATTGATACGGTCGAGCGTGTAGAAATTATTCGCGATTTGCGCCTCGGCGAGTTTGATGTGTTGGTGGGCATCAACTTGCTGCGCGAAGGTTTGGATATGCCGGAAGTGTCATTGGTGGCAATTCTGGATGCTGATAAAGAAGGTTTTTTGCGCTCGGAGCGTTCGCTGATACAAACCATAGGCCGCGCTGCGCGCAATATAAATGGCAAGGCGATTCTGTACGCCGATCGTATCACCGGTTCCATGCAGCGCGCGATGGATGAAACGCAGCGCCGCCGCGAAAAGCAAATAGCGTTTAACGCTGAGCATGGCATCGTGCCGAAAGGCGTACAAAAATCTGTCGTCGATATCATGGAAGGCGCTGTGCCTGGCGCGCGCAGCAAGAGCAAAAAACGCGAGCAGAAAGTGGCAGAGAGTCGCGGTAAATACAGCGTCAATATTGAGGAAATGACGCTAGAGCAGATGACAAAAACTATCCAAAAACTAGAAAAACAAATGCTGCAGCACGCCAAAAACCTAGAGTTTGAAGAGGCGGCGGCGGTGCGTGATGAAATAGCGAGGGTGCGTGAGCGTGCTTTCTGTTGAGCAATCCGATAATAAATCCACAGTAAGTGCGCTGGATATTGTTGCACTACTGTATGCCTTTATAGTGCTTGGCTCATTGGCTCTGACTATTTATGCGGTGTATTGGTGGCGTGTTGCTCTACCCTCTTACGATGTTGTCGATCATCAGGCTTTTTTGGCAGCGGCGGCAGAGGGACAGATGGATTGGCAGTGGTTATGGGAGCGCCACAACGGCGTTCATTTGATTGTGTTGCCAAAATTAATTTTTTGGCTCGATATGTATTGTTTGGCTGGCCAAGGGTGGCTGGTTACGGGCGTATCTGCGCTGGTAACTCTAGCCACAGTATGGCTATTAGTGCTGCGCATTTACTCGCAAAATGCACTTTCGCTCAGCGAAAAAAGATGTTTTTCTCTGCTGGCGATCTTGTTTTTTAGCAGCATGTTGATGGCGGAGAGCCTGTTAAATCCTATTGATATTCAATGGTCATTCTTAGCTTCAGGTTCTGTAGTGCTTGCTATGGCTATGGATGGAGAGCGGTGGAATCGTAAACGTGCCGCATTGTTTGCTATTGGCGTAGGTATATCAGTGCTGAGTGCGGGGCCTGTTGTATTGATATGCACGGCAATTTTTTTATGTTTTTTTCTGACGACAGAATCTACAAAAAAACTTACGGAAATATTGATTTCTAGGAAGTTGTTAGCGGCTTTTTCGCTGCTGATTCTATTTATGAGCTTATGGGAGTTTGTTGCTTTACGGCAACATTGGCCGCTATTGATAGTGCAGATTCTCAAGGCTTTTCACTCGATTACACCTGAAAACATAGCAGCAGCAGAAAATTACTTGCGCGCCACACCTTCTTTTTATGGAAAATTCTTTATTGATGGCGTGGTTTTTCTGGCGCGTTTTTGTTTGGTGCCAATTGGTGACCACTGGCCTTTGCAGTGGGCGCTCGCACTGCCATTTTGTATGTGGCTGGTGTTGTTGTGGCGAAGTATTGCCAGTTGGAATGCGTCCCAGCGCTTTTGGGTCTACCTAGTATTTTTTGGTTTTATGTTGGCGGTAGCCGCGGGCATGATGAGATTTTGGGGTTTGTACGGCTACCGGCACGCCAACATGGGCGGTTTATTGTTGTTGTCATCCATGCTGTTAATTTACCAGTCACTGCATGTTAAGTGGAAAGATACAGCGCTGGTATTTTTTATGCTGTTGTATGCAGTGCAATTTATTTATTGCGTAATTCATGAGGCGGGTTCCTGGGCGTTTGAAGGAACGAATATTCCTCGGTTTCAGCAAATTGGTAACGCTCTGGGGGTTCATGATCCTGCGCGGTTTTCTGTTGTGTGGAAGGCAGATGTTGTAGATGTTAAGGCGTCAGAGAAAAATCGTAATATATTTCAAACAAGGAGAGTCGGCGTTTATGGCTCAGAAGATTATGCTTATTTTTTACAAAATTCCGAGCTGCCTAAGCGAGAGAAAAGCTGCGCGCATAGGCTAATTCAGTTTGAACGCTTGAAAACCGATGCAAGAGCATTTGTTTTGCGTGCGGCGAGTAGAGATGAGTTTGGACAAGCAGTTACCCGTGCTTTATTTTTGGATGGCGACACTCCAATAGGTTGGGCTGCTGTACAGATGCCATCAGATTCGTTGTGGCAGCAATGGCATGAGCCGTTGTTGTGGGGGGGGTACGGGGTATTTATCAAAGAAGTTCCAAAGTTTGTGCAAGTAATTGCCTTTGGTGGAAGTTTTCGATGTGAGCCATGGACTTTGTCGGTACCAACAATAGAGCCATCAGGAGAACCAAAAAAATGAATCTGAATAAGAGAGGCAAGTCTGCGTTTTTGATACTGCTTGCCAGTTTGTTGATTTGGCTCCCCTCTAGCCCTGTCATCAAACTTATTATCGAGAATGATTCAGTTATTCTTGGGCGCTATTCGGCGGGGCATTTTGGCGCGCTGTTGTTGTTGACGATTATTTTGTGGATCGCAGCGGCGGTGTTGTTTTCAACGCGCAAAAAAGCCAAAGGCGAAACAATTTTTGCGCTGGTGATGGTGTATTTGTCTGCGGGTTTGAGTGGTTTTGTGCTGGTGGTGGGTTCCGGCATGATAAACAAGCCGCGTTTTATTGAGCAGCCCATTCATGGTGTGGATGCTGATACGGGCATTATGTTGAGCGGCATTGTGCGCCACCGTCCGCCGAATGAGCGTTTTGATTTAGTGCAGAAAGATGTGCCGGAGCAAGTGCGTTCTTATCCCAATGCGCCAGCCGGTTATCCTGAATTTTCGTTGGTGTTGACCAGTGATAGTCGTGGATTTCGCAACGCGGACAACCTTAAACAGTACGATGTGGTTGCCGTGGGTGATTCTTTTGTAGCGGGCTCCCATGTGTCTGACAATCAAGCGTGGGTGGATTTGCTGCGGAAATCTACGGGAAAAACTATTTACAACATCGGCGTATCTGGCACAGACCCGCTGACGTATTTGAATAATTTCATTACGGTTGGGCGCGCGTTAAAACCGAAAACGGTGTTGTTGATGTTGTACGAAGGCAATGATTTTCGCGATGCGCCGCCACTGCCTACACCAACGGGTGCGGCACCGCCAGCCTCTGCAGAAACGCGTTCCGAAAGCATCAGTTTTTATGCCAAAGCCTCACCAGTGACAAAAGGTTTGCGGCGTTTGGCAGAAGAAGTGTTGGCGCAAGTGGGCAGTCAGTGGCCGGTATCTGGCTATGCTGAAAAAGTAGGCTTTATGCCCTTGCGTTTGAATGCCAACGGCAAGCAGCAGGCTTACAGTTTTGAGCCAAAACGCCTGCACTATTTGGTGGATGACAGTGAGCAACAGTTTGCCAATTCTAGCGACTGGAAAAATGTGCGCGATGTGTTGGAAAAGTTTGTGTTGCTGTCACAAAAAGATGGTTTTCGCTTGGTGATGGTGTACGCACCCAGCACGCCACACGTCATTTTGCCTTTGATGGAAAAAGAGATTCCCGCCGAACAGTTACGCAACTTTATGGAAATCAAAAAGAAAAAAACGGATGTCATGGATGCGGAAGCGTTTAAGCAGC
>CAZHQZ010000013.1:6889-17588 GCA_964534675.1 uncultured Pseudomonadales bacterium
ATGGAAATCAAAAAGAAAAAAACGGATGTCATGGATGCGGAAGCGTTTAAGCAGCAAGTGTTCTCGCGCTTGGATGCCAATGAAAATACATGGATGGCATGGTGCAAAGCGCGTGGCGTTGCCTGTGTCAGCATCACGGCGGCACTGCGCCAAGCGGCAGCCAACGGGCAGCAGGTGTACTACACCTACGACCAACACTGGACGCCGGAAGGTAATGCTGTCACCGCCGCTGTGGTGGATACTTTTCTGCGCCAAAACCCTTGAAAACCATGAGCAAAGTCTAGAAAAACTGCCAGCTTTGTAGGCGCTCTGGTGTAAAATACTCGCCCCGTTTCTTCGCAAGGTCGAGGTGCGACAGTGGCCGCTAAAACGCTTTATGACAAACTTTGGGATATGCATCTCGTGCAGCAGCGCGACGATGGCACTGCGCTCATTTATATCGATTGTCAGTTGCTACATGAAGTGACTTCGCCGCAAGCGTTTGATGGCCTGCGTATGGCAGGGCGTAAACCTTGGCGTTTGGATGGCAGTATTGCCACGCCCGATCACAACGTGCCGACTACGCTGAAAGAACGCGCGGCCGGTGTGGCGGGTATCGAAGATGAAACTTCGCGTATTCAAGTGCAAACGTTGGACAGCAACTGCGACACGTTTGGCATCACCGAATTCAAAATCAACGATGCGCACCAAGGCATTGTGCATGTCGTCGGTCCTGAAACGGGCGCGACTTTGCCGGGCATGACAATTGTGTGTGGCGATTCACACACGTCTACCCACGGCGCGCTCGGCGCTTTGGCACACGGCATCGGCACATCAGAAGTTGAACATGTGTTGGCGACGCAGTGTTTGATTCAGAAAAAAATGAAAAACATGCTGATAAAAATTGACGGCCAGTTGGGCGTGGGTGTTACTGCAAAAGACGTAGTGTTAGCCGTGATTGGCAAAATTGGCACCGCGGGTGGCACTGGTTACGCGATGGAATTTGGCGGCGACGTGATGCGCGCCATGTCGATGGAAGGCCGCATGACGGTATGCAATATGGCAATCGAAGCCGGTGCGCGCGCTGGCATGGTGGCGGTGGACGACATCACTATCAATTATGTGCGCGACCGTATGTACGCACCCAAAGCGGAGCAGTGGGATGCGGCGGTGACAGCGTGGCGCGATTTGCACAGCGATGCCGACGCACATTTTGATGCGATTGTTGAATTGCATGCGGAAGACATCAAACCGCAAGTGAGTTGGGGTACATCACCTGAAATGGTGTTGCCGGTGGATGCGAATGTGCCAGACCCTGCGCGCGAAAATGATGCAGTAAAACGTGAAGGCTATGAACGCGCGCTGCACTATATGGGTTTGCAAGCCAATCAACCGATTACATCCATTAAATTGGATCGCGTATTTATCGGTTCTTGTACCAATTCGCGCATTGAAGATTTACGCGAAGTGGCCAGCATTGCCAAAGGTCGCACGGTGGCGGCGAATGTTAAACAAGTGTTGGTTGTCCCTGGTTCGCAGCAAGTGAAAAAGCAAGCAGAAGCCGAAGGCTTGGATAAAATTTTTCTGGCAGCGGGTATGGAATGGCGCGAACCCGGCTGCTCCATGTGTTTGGCGATGAATGCGGATCGTTTGGGGAATGGTGAGCACTGCGCGTCGACGTCTAATCGCAATTTTGAAGGGCGGCAGGGCTTTGGTGGGCGCACGCATTTGGTGAGCCCAGCGATGGCGGCGGCGGCGGCGGTGGTAGGGCATTTTGTCGATGTGCGCGAGATGATGAACGGAGGTGCAGCATGAAACCGTTTGAAAAACATGCAGGTATTGCCGCGCCGATGGATCGCGCCAATGTCGATACAGACATGATTATTCCGAAACAATTTTTGAAATCCATCCATCGCACCGGTTTTGGTCCCAACTTGTTTGATGAGTTGCGCTATCTGGATGTGGGGCAGCCCGGTATGGACAACAGTCAGCGCCCGCTGAATAAAGAGTTTCCGCTCAATCAAGCGCGCTATCAGGGCGCGTCGATTTTGTTGGCGCGCGAAAACTTTGGTTGTGGCTCTTCACGCGAGCACGCGCCGTGGGCGTTGGACGATTACGGTTTTCGTGCAGTGATTGCACCGAGTTTTGCCGATATTTTTTTCAACAACTGTTTCAAAAACGGCATGCTGCCGATTGTGTTGTCGCACGATGCCGTGAGCCAGTTGTTTGATGAAATGTATGCGCAGGAAGGTTATCGTTTGACGGTTGATCTGCCGGCGCAGCAAGTTATCACGCCATCTGGTCAGCAGTTTGCATTTGAAGTAGATGCGTTTCGCAAACACTGTTTGTTGCACGGCTTGGATGATATTGGTCTGACCTTGCAACAGGCTGATGCGATTCATGCGTTTGAAGAAAAATACAAACAGTCGTCGCCTTGGTTGTTTGGGCGTTGGTGAACCCCTCCTTACCTCATCAAAGTAGAGAAAACTATGAGTAAGAAAGTATTAATTCTGCCCGGCGATGGCATTGGTCCTGAAATTATTGAGCAAGCTGTTGCTGTGCTAGGTGTAGTCAACAAAAAGTTTGCACTGGATTTGCAATATGAATACGGCTTGCTCGGCGGTGCGGCGATTGATGCGCACGGTGTGCCGTATCCTGATGTCACACACGAGCAAGCAGTGCAAGCGGATGCAATTTTGTTGGGCGCTGTCGGTGGGCCAAAGTGGGATCAGCTAGACCCCATGATTCGCCCAGAAAGAGGCTTGTTGGCTATTCGTGCGAAGCTGGGTTTGTTTGGCAATTTGCGCCCCGCAATTTTGTATCCGCAGTTGGCAGAAGCGTCTGCGCTGAAGCCGGAAATTGTGGCGGGCTTGGATATTTTGATCGTGCGCGAATTAACCGGCGGTTTGTATTTTGGCGCGCCGCGCGGTGTGCGAGTGTTGGAAAACGGCGAACGCGAAGGTTACAACTCGGCGGTGTATCGCGAAAGTGAAATTGAACGCATCGGCAAATTGGCCTTTGAATTGGCGCGCAAACGCAATAAAAAATTGTGCTCCATTGATAAAGCCAACGTGTTGGAAGTGACCGTGCTGTGGCGCGAAGTGATGGAGCGTTTGGCCAAGAACTATCCCGATGTGCAGTTGTCGCACATGTATGTGGATAACGCGGCGATGCAGTTGGTGCGTGCGCCGAAGCAGTTTGATGTGATGGTAACGGGCAATATGTTTGGCGATATTTTGTCGGACGAAGCCGCAATGTTGACTGGCTCTATCGGCATGTTGCCCTCTGCCTCACTGGATGTGAACGGCAAAGGTCTGTACGAACCCTGCCACGGTTCTGCACCGGATATTGCGGGGCAGGGCGTTGCCAATCCGCTGGCGACGATTTTGTCGGTCGCGATGCTGCTGCGTTATTCCTTGGCGGCACCAGCGGCGGCGGATGCCATCGAACAAGCGGTGGGCAAGGTATTGGATCAAGGCCTGCGCACCGGCGACATCATGAGCGATGGCATGCAAAAAGTCGGCACGCGTGAAATGGGCGCAGCCGTAGTCAAAGCGCTCGCATAAATTAAAATGGCAACAGCAATCATTGAAGTGGTGGTGATATGAATAAAGTGGGATTTGTCGGTTGGCGCGGCATGGTCGGTTCGGTACTGATGCAGCGCATGCAGGAAGAAGGGGATTTTGCAGACATTCATCCCTACTTCTTCACCACCTCGCAAGTGGGACAGCCTGCGCCGGCGATTGGTAAGCCGGTGGATGCGCTGCTGGACGCCAGCAACATCGAAGCGCTGAAAGCGATGGACGTGATCGTCACTTGCCAAGGCGGCGACTACACCAAGGCTATTTTTCCGAAATTGGAAGCAGCGGGCTGGAAAGGCTATTGGATCGATGCGGCCTCTGCGCTGCGTATGGATCCCGATGCTGTGATTGTGTTGGATCCCGTCAATAACGCCGTGATTGAGCGCGCACTGGATCACGGTCAGCGCAAGTTTGTCGGCGGCAACTGCACCGTAAGTTTGATGCTGATGGCGCTGGGCGGTTTGTTCCGCGAAGGGCTGATCGAATGGGTATCGTCGATGACTTACCAAGCCGCTTCGGGTGCGGGCGCGCAAAACATGCGTGAGTTGTTAAAGCAGATGCAGGTCTTGGGCAGCAGTGTGGCTGATGAGCTGGCTAACCCAGCAACGGCAATTCTCGACATCGACCGCAAAGCGATTGCCGCGATGCGCTCTGCGGATTTCCCCACGCAGCAGTTTGGTGCGCCGCTGGCCGGCAGCTTGATTCCGTGGATCGATACACAGCTTGATAACGGTCAGAGTCGCGAAGAGTGGAAAGGGCAGGCGGAGACCAACAAGATTCTGGGTCTAGAAGGAAAAGACATCGTGCCTATCGACGGTCTGTGCGTGCGCGTCGGCGCTATGCGCTGCCACAGTCAAGCATTGACCATCAAGCTGAAAAAAACCGTTTCGCCCGTCGAGGTTGAGGCGATTTTGGCTTCAGCCAATAACTGGGTGAAAGTGGTACCCAATGACAAAGCCTTGACCGTGAAAGAGCTGACCCCAACGGCCGTGACTGGTACTTTGGGTATTCCGGTGGGTCGCGTGCGCACGCTGAACATGGGCAAGGGGTATTTGTCTGCGTTTACCGTGGGCGACCAGCTTTTGTGGGGTGCGGCGGAGCCTGTGCGCCGTATGTTGAGAATCATTGTGGAGGGTTGATACTGCATCGAGCGGGGCGCGCAGCCCCTCCGTTTGTGAGGCGGCTCGCAAAAATGACCAAAAAATCCATGTTTGCCAGTGGGTTACATGGATAATTGAATGCATATTCTAGTTTTTTTCCTTTCTATCCTGTAAAGTCACCCGAGCTTGATGTACTGAGCGAGCCTCTCTGGGTCGTTGTGGTCGTGCGTCAGTGGTACGCACTGTTTGATTTGGGTAAACAAAAAAGGGCACTACTATGGATCGTAAACTTGTCGTTGCGCTCTCATCACTGATTGGTGGAGTGACTTTGGGTGGCAACACCTACGCCATTGGCCTGGGCGATATCAAGTTACACAGCGCCTTGAATGAGCCGCTGCGCGCAGAAATCAAGCTGGTGCAGGTGAAAGATCTGACAGAAAACCAGATCATCGTGAACCTTGCACCGCCAGAAGATTTTGCCAACGCCCATGTAGACAGAGAGTATCTGCTGAATAGCTTGCGCTTCCGTTTGGATTTGGATGATCCATCCAATCCCAAAGTGGTAGTGACCACGCAGCAGCCTATTCGTGAGCCTTTCCTCAACTTCTTGGTAGAAGTGCAGTGGCCTAGCGGTCGCCTACTGCGTGAATACACGCTGTTGATGGATTTGCCGACTTACTCGGAAACACGCCCGCAGGAGGGTGTTGAAGCGCCTATGACGGAAGCGCCTGTGGTGGTGCATCGCGCGCGCAAGCCCAAGGTTGTTGAAGCGCCAGTGGAGCCCGCTCGCCCCATTGAGCCTTCGGTCACGTCTGCACCAGCACACAAGGTAAAAAAAACGAAAGAACCGGCACCAAAAAAAGAGCAGCCAGCGAAAGCGGCTGAGCAGGTCGCGCCCGTAGAGCAGCCGAAGCCTGCGGCAGAAAAGCCCGCGAATACAGAGTCTGCAGCGGGCGCTTACGGTCCTACCCGCACTAATGACACTCTCTGGAGCATTGCGCGCAGTGTACGCGGCAGCGGCAGTGTGCAACAGAAGTTGATGGCTATTCAGCGCTTGAATCCCGAAGCGTTCATTCGCAACAACGTCAACTTGCTCAAAACGGGCAAGGTACTGAGGTTGCCTAGCCAAGAAGAGATTGCCAGCATCGGCCGTGCCGAAGCATTCACGAAGATGAAGGAGCAGGAAGCGGCGTGGAAATCCGGCACCACGCTACCGCCGCCAGCCGGTGCGCAAGTGGATGCCACCGGCCGCGCACAGCAGCCCGTGGCAGCAGCACCGCAGACCGACGGGCAGCTCAAGCTCGCTACACCAACGCCAGCGGCAGCTACTGGTGCCAAGGCAGTGCAGGGTTCTGGCGACCAAGGTGTCAGCGCCGATATTGCGGCACTGAAAAATGAACTTGCTGTGGGCATGGAAGAATTGAATCGCGCGCAGCGCGAGAACCAAGATGTGACTTCTCGCATCAAAGACATCGACGCACAAAAAGCGAATGCAGACCAGTTGTTGCAGTTGCAAAGTGGTGAGCTGGCAGCACTGCAAGCAAAATTAGCGGCCGAGCGCCAAGCCAAAGCTGCCGCTGATGCACAGGCCAAAGCTGATGCAGAGGCCAAAGCAAAAGCCGATGCAGCAGCGCCGCAACCAGCCACTGCAACGCCGCCGCCATCTGCCCCTGCAACAGCGCAACCAACAGCAGCAGAACCCACGGCGGTTAAGCCCCCAGAAACAACGGTTGCGCCAACGCCTGCTGCTGCACAGCCTCAACTAGCCACAGCAGAACCACCCAAAGTGGTAGCGCCGCCTGCGCCGCCAGTGAAGCCCAAGCCGGTTCCTGCACCGGTGCAAGCTGAGCCTTCGCTGTTGGATCAGTTGACGGGCAACCCTGCGATTGCCGGCGCTATCGCCGTGGTGTTGATGTTGTTGGGCTTGATCGGCTATCGCAGACGCGCTACGGCGCGTGATGCTGAAGTGGAAGACATAGCGTCTGATTTTGAGCCGCATACTTTTGCAGACGAAGCGGAGAGCGAAGAGGTTGCTGAGTGGCACGAGCCAGAAACCGAAGAAGCTACTCCTTCGGCAGCAAGCGCACAGCACATGGAATTGCCGGATGAAATGCTGGCAGAAGTGATTGCTCCAGAGCCCATGTTGCAGGCGGAATCTGGTGATGTATTGGGCGAGGCCGACATCTACATTTCTTTCGGCAACTATGACAAAGGCGAAGCCTTGTTGAAGTCAGCCATCAGCACAGAGCCTCAGCGCGCAGACTACCGTTTGAAATTGCTGGAATTGCACAAAGAGGCTGGCAATCTCGCTGGGTTTGATAAGGCGTACAAGGAGCTGATTGATCTCGACGACGATGCAGCCATTGCCAAAGCCGGTGCTCTGCGTGCAGCGATTCCGGGTGCTGCAGATACCCCGTTTGCCTTTGGCGTTACCTCGGCTGCTGCTGAGGCTGGCATCAGCGATGAGCCAGAGTTTGATCTGGATTTTGATTTGGATGCCATGCTGGAGCCGCCCGTTGCTGAAGCGCCAGTAAAAACGCCAGTCGCTGCGCCCGTGCCAGAGCCGGAGCCTGTATTGGATCTGGATGAAATGGATTTTGCGGCACAGCCCGAAGAGCAGTTTGATGTCAGCTTTGATTTAGATGACGCAGCCGATGTGGTGGAGCTGAAGCCAGTCGATGTGGTTCAACCTGCTGCCGCGGTTAAAGAAGTTCATGCAGCAGAAGAGGGCGCATTTGATCTAGATTTCGATCTGGATATTTCCGCGCCTGCTGCTGAACCAGAGCCGGAGTTTGATCTCACTGACATTACACCTGCCGCATCGGAATTGGATGCTGAAAGCACGGCCATGTTGGGTGCTGTTACTGCGGATGCAGGGGATATTGACGAAGAGTTGGGCTTTTTGTCCGATGCCGATGAAGCCGCTACCAAACTGGATTTAGCGCGCGCTTACATTGATATGGGCGATAAAGACGGTGCGCGCGATATTCTTGCCGAAGTTTTAGACGAAGGCAGAGACGAGCAAAAACGCGAAGCACAGGCGCTGCTTGACAGCATCAGTTGAATACCGCCGCAACGCTGAAATCATGCCCGGAGGGAGTTTTCCCCCGGGCATTTCTCGTTTTGCACTGGCGATAGAGTATTGCGGCAGTCGCTACCACGGTTGGCAGCGTTTAGCGGGTCGATCAGAGCCGACCGTGCAAGCAGCGTTAGAGCAAGCACTGAGCTTTGTTGCAGCGGAACCTATCACGGTAGTGTGCGCGGGCAGAACCGATGCCGGCGTGCATGCCACCAATCAAATTGTGCATTTCGATACTGCCGCGCAGCGCGACGAAAAGGCGTGGGTGATGGGCGTGAACTCGCAACTGCCTGCGGATATTCGCGTGCGCTGGGCGCGCCCTGTGCCAGCTACATTTCATGCGCGGTTTTCTGCGCGTGCGCGCACTTATCGCTATTTGATTGCAAATACCTCAGCACAGCCTGCGATTGCAGTAGGGCAGTGTTTGTGGGTGCGTAAACCGCTGGATATTGCCGCCATGCAGCACGCAGCAAATTTTTGTTTGGGCGAGCACGATTTTTCTTCCGTGCGCGGGTCGAGTTGTCAGGCAAAAAGCCCTGTGCGCACTCTGCATCAGTTTGAATTTTCTCGTGTTAATGATTGGGTGATTGTTGAATTGCGCGGCAACGCTTTTTTGCATCATATGGTGCGCAATTTGATGGGGCTGATGTTACCTGTCGGGTTGGGTAACAAAAAGCCGGAATGGGTGCGCGAGGTGCTGGCGCTGCGCGATCGCAAGCAGGGCGGAAAAACAGAAGCACCGGGTGCGCTGTATTTGGTGAAAGTGGATTACGACCAAGACTACGAGTTTCCTGTGTCCAGCAAAGGGCCGTTTATGTTGCCTGACTAGCACTGCGATTGATGCGGCAGTAAAAATAAAAAAGCCGGAGTTTTTGCTCCGGCTTTTTGTTTGCGTAGATAAGGATTATTTTATTGCACCAAACCAGCGTTGGACAGCGCGTAATCTTTTGCCCATTTGTAATCAGGTTTGCCGGATGGTGAACGCGCTACTTCACTAGCGATATGCAGTTCGCGTGGCACTTTGTAACCGGCAATGTGTTGACGCGCTTTTTCTTGCACATCGGCCAGTGTCAGTTTTCTGTTGTCGCGCACGGAAACCACGGCGGTCACTTTGCTGCCAAAACGCGGATCGGGCGTAGCCACCACCAACGCATCAAAAATATCGGGATGTGCTTTTAATGCCTGCTCGACTTCTTCGGGGAAGATTTTCTCACCGCCGGAGTTGATGCAGTTGCTGCCGCGACCAAAAACAGAAATCGAATTGTCGTCTTCCAATTTTGCCGCATCACCTGTCAGCAACCAGCGTTTGCCATCTACCATCACAAACGTTTTGTCGGTTTTCACAGGGTCATTGTAGTAACCGGCAGGAATGTGACCCGCGCGCGAGAAAATGCCCACTTCGCCGGGCTTGGCGTGGCGCATCGGTGTTTCGGTGTCGATGATGACATCCATGAAATCGCTTTTGGCGACATTACCCAAACCGCCTTCGGATTTTTTATTGCCGCCGTCCATGCCCATTTGACCGGATTCAGAAGAACCAAACGCATTGGTGATGAAGCAATTCGGGAAATGTCTTTTGAAATCATTTTGCTTGGCTTCAGAAAACACTGCGCCGCCCGAGCCCACGTTGAATACGCTGGAAAGATCCCACCTGCCGGCGTTTTCTTCGAGAGAATCCAAAAGAGGAATCGCCATGGCATCGCCAACAATTTGTACGGCGTTGCATTTTTCGCGCTCGACAATATCCCACACTTGCGCGCCATTAAATGAGCGGTGATGGTTCAGCACCAATTTATTGCCCGCCAATAATTGGATGCAGGCATACCACCAAGAAGCGCCGTGCATCAGCGGCGCGAGTGCAATGCCGCACAGCGGAAATTCAGTGATGCGCGTTTTGATGTCTTCCGGTTTTTCGCATTTGCCATGCGGGCTGAAGTGACCGCCGCCGCCCATCGCTGCGAAGAAAACATTTTCGTGCGGCCACATCACGCCTTTGGGCATGCCCGTGGTGCCGCCGGTGTAGAGAATGAATAAATCGTCGCCAGCGCGCTGTGCAAAATCGCGCGCAGAAGAACCTTGATGCACGGCCGCCTCGTATTCAAAGGAGCCGATGCTGCCCAAATCGTGATGCGTGCCGTCTTCTACTGCGACAAACAACTTTAAGCCAGGGGCGGCTTGACGCACTTCGGCAATCGCTGGTGTGAATTCACGATGATGAATACACGCCACCATGTCAGAGTTATCAAAAATATAAAGCAATTCATCTTTCACATAGCGATAGTTCACGTTCACAGGAACGGCGCGAATTTTGAAACAGGCCAACATGGCTTCCATGTATTCAGCGCAGTTGTACATGTAAAGGCCGATGTGATCGCCAGCTTTGATGCCCTGACCTTGCAGGAAATGTGCAAAACGGTTGGCGCGTTCGTCCAGTTGGGCGAAGGTCACACGCGAATTGCCGCACACCAGCGCCTCACGGTCTGGCACGGTATCCGCCACCATTTCATACAGATCGGCGATATTGAAAGTTGGCGTAGTCATGCGTTGGCGTCCTCTGGCAATGCGGAAATCGGAAAGCCGCTGATTCTAGCAGGAGACAGGCGAGCAGGGGCGCGCAGGTGATACGAGTAACGTAGTAGAGGCGCGTTGCGTTGGTTTCGTCCTTTCCCTCGCTGGCGCCATTTCTTACAATACGCGCCCGCTGGCGGCGTCGGCTGCCGATCTCTGAATTTTTTCCGTGAGGTATCCACCGTGCTTGAAGCCTATCGTAAACATGTCGAAGAACGTGCCGCTGAGGGCGTTGTGCCTAAGCCATTGTCTGCCGAGCAGGTGTCGGGGTTGATTGATCTCCTGAAGAATCCCCCCAAAGGCGAAGAGCAGTTTTTGTTGGAATTGATGACGCATCGCGTGCCGGCCGGTGTTGACCCTGCGGCCTATGTCAAAGCCGGTTTTTTGACGGC